>DAOUDM010000034.1:0-14625 GCA_034431095.1 Dehalococcoidales bacterium
GTTCAAGAGCATTAACGAGGGGTGGATTAAGTTGCAGGCATACTGTGTTAAATGCCGGAGCAAGAGGGAAATAAAGAACCCCCAGCGAGTTACCCTGAAGAACAGCCGACCGGCTACGCGGGGGATTTGTCCGGTGTGCGGTATCGGAGTATTCAGGATGGGCAAGGCCTGACCCACCGCTGATGTAGCAGTGCTTGTTCCGTCTTGTTGGTAGAAATAGTGTTGTCTGAATCGGCGCCCTGATTTCCCGGCGGAATATGTCGGGTTTTAGTTTGATTATAAGTATTTTGATTATAAGTATATAGAGGGGGGGTACAAATTGGGCAGTATAAATGTAGCCATAATAGGTATCGGTAACTGTTGCTCATCGCTGGTGCAGGGCATCCACTACTACAAAAAGGCAAAAGATATCGAGTTCGTCCCCGGGCTTATGCATGTTAATCTGGGTGGTTATCACATAAGCGATATTAACTTTGTCGCCGCCTTCGATATCGATAAGAACAAGGTCGGTAAAGACCTGGCAAAAGCGATCTATGCGTCGCACAATAATACCTATAGGTTCTGCGATGTCCCGGAGCTGGGGGTTAAGGTAGAACGGGGGATGACGCATGACGGACTGGGCAAGTACCTGTCGCAGATAATAGAAAAGGCGCCGGGGCAAACGGCGGATATCATTAAGATACTGAAGGATACCAAGACCGATATCGTCATCAGCTACCTGCCCGTCGGTAGCGAAGAGGCGACCAAGTGGTATGTCGAGCAGGTGCTGGATGCCGGTTGTGGCTTTATCAACTGTATTCCTGTCTTTATTGCCCGGGAAAAGTACTGGCAACAGCGCTTTGCCGATAGGGGGCTGCCCGTTATCGGTGATGACATAAAGTCCCAAGTTGGCGCTACCATCGTCCACCGGGTGCTTACCAGATTGTTCCGAGACCGGGGCGTCAAACTGGAGCGGACCTATCAGCTGAACTTCGGTGGTAATACCGACTTCCTGAATATGCTGGAGCGGGAGCGCCTTGAATCCAAGAAGATATCCAAGACCAACGCCGTAACCTCTCAGCTTGATTACAAGCTGGACCCGAAAGATATCCATGTCGGCCCCAGTGATTATGTGCCCTGGCTTACCGACCGTAAGTTTTGCCATATCAGGATGGAGGGGCGGACCTTTGGCGACGTTCCCCTGAACCTGGAGTTGAAGCTTGAGGTGTGGGATAGCCCCAACTCGGCCGGGGTGGTTATTGATGCCATAAGGTGTTGCAAGCTGGCTATGGACAGGGGAATGAAGGGGGCGATCTCGGCTCCCTCGGCGTATTTTATGAAATCGCCGCCGGTTCAGCATACCGATGACGAAGCCCGGCGGCTGGTGGAAGAGTTTATCACTGAATCTCACAAGGTCAAGACAGCGGAAAAGACCAAGCAGGAAGAGGCTTGAGTTTGCCCTGATTGGTGATAACTAAAAAAACCTACAGTGGGGATTTAGACATCACTTATGAAGATTGCACTGGTTTCACCCTATGACTTCCTCTATCCTGGTGGGGTGGTCAACCATATACTGGCATTAAACAATCAGTTTACCAAGATGGGGCATGATGTCCGCATTATCGCCCCGGCATCCAGAGCGGTAGATGATGCCGGTTGCCAGTTTGTAGCCATCGGCAAAGCCCGCCCTATACCGGTTCGTGGCACTACTACTCGAATTGCCATATCGCTCAGGCTGGCGTCCAAAATAAAGGAGGTGCTGGCCCGGGAGAAGTTCGATATCATCCATCTGCACGAGCCGTTTATGCCCATGCTATGCTCCGCCATCCTCCGCTTTTCCGACACGGTCAATGTGGGTACCTTCCATGCCGCCAGAAGTAAGCCTGGTTATTACTGGGGCTGGCCTATCTCGGCGTTGATGTTACGGAGGCGGCGCCATAAGCTGATCGGGAAAATAGCCGTTTCCAAGCCGGCTATGGATTTTGCCAGTAGATATGTCCCGGGGCACTACGATATTATCCCCAACGGTATTGACCTGAAGCACTTCTCCAGCAGTGTTTTGCCGATAGAGGAGTTCTGTGACGGCAAGATAAATATACTCTTTGTTGGCCGTCTGGAGAAAAGAAAGGGGCTGGACTACCTGCTCAAAGCCTATCGGCAGGTAAAGAAAGAGTTTCCCGAGTCACGGCTGATTGTTGTCGGGCCCGGCACCAGGTTTCGCCGCAAATACGAGAAGCAGGTTAGCAGAAGCGGTTTGACCGACGTCGTTTTTAACGGGCATATCTCCTATGATGAATTGCCCCGTTACTATAAGACTGCCGATATATTCTGTGCACCGGCTACCGGCCAGGAGAGCTTCGGCATTGTTTTGCTTGAGGCTATGGCTGTCGGTAAGCCCATTGTCGCCACCAATATAGAGGGCTACGCCGGTGTCTTGACCCATGGCCAGGAGGGCTTGCTGGTGCCGCCGAAGAATGACCGGGAGTTAGCCCAGGCACTGATGAGGCTTATGTCGGACGATTCACTGCGGCGGCAGATGGGGGGCAGGGGTTTGGTCACCGCTCAGGAGTATAACTGGGAGAAGATTGCCCGCCGGGTGTTCGATTACTATGTAAAGATACTAAGCGAGCTTCCGTGGCGGAAGGGCTCACTGGAATATGAGGCTATGTCGGCGTCAATCTAAGGAAAGCAGTGGTTGTGATAAAAGTTATACAGGGGTGCAGGGGTGATGGCAGGTTTATCGCAGGTTCGTAAGGTTGCCTCTGACTGTTTTACCGAGCCGGTGGTGAGGATTCTAGCTAGGACGTCGATAACCCCAAATAGCCTGACCTGGTTCGGCTTTGCTTTAGCTATCGGTGCCGCGGTGCTTATAGCTATGGGGCACCTTATTATCGCCGGAGCTATCGTCCTTTTCGGCGGCTTTTTCGATATGCTGGATGGGGCTCTGGCTCGTCGTACCAACCGGGTTACCCTTTTCGGCTCTATACTGGACTCTACCCTCGACCGCTTGTCGGAAGGGGCGTTGTTGCTTGGTGTTCTGGTGCTGTTCTCCGGGGAAGGGTCAACTATCGGGGCCTTGCTCGTCGGCATCGTCCTTATTACCTCGATGCTGGTAAGCTATATCAGGGCCAAGGCGGAGTCTCTGGGGCTTGAGTGTATGGTGGGACTGTTTACCCGCCCGGAAAGGGTTATCGTGCTGGCGCTGGGCCTTTTAATAAACCAGCTGGAGATTGCCCTGGGGATAATAGCGGGTTTCAGCTTTATTACCATAGGGCACAGATTGGTCCATGTATGGCGCCAGGTAAAAAAACAAGAAAGCTGAGGAAGAATAATGCCGGTTATTGCTGTTATTGGAGCTCAATGGGGGGATGAAGGCAAGGGTAAGGTGGTCGATATGCTGGCGGAAAGGGCACGGTTAGTCATCCGTTTTTCCGGTGGCGATAACGCCGGTCACACGGTAATTAACCCTATCGGAGATTTTAAGCTGCACCTTGTCCCTTCCGGTATATTCTACCCCCGGGTTACCTGCATTATCGGCAGTGGAACGGTTATCAACCCCGCCCGGCTGATTGAGGAGATAGAAAAGCTTAACCAGAAACGGGTGGATACCAGCCGGCTGGTTATCAGCGACAGGGCTCACCTGGTTATGCCCTATCACCTGCTCCTCGACGGGTTGGAGGAGGAGTCGAGGGGGGGTAAGGCACTGGGGACGACGCGGCGGGGTATAGGCCCCGCCTTTGCCGATAAGGTAGCCAGGCACGGTATACGGGCTGGCGAGCTACTGGATAAAAAGGCATTTCTGGAGCGGCTCCGCTTTGTCCTTGAGTATAAGAACGCCATATTGACCAAGATATATGGCGCCAGCCCGCTATCACTGGATGAGGTATACAAGCAGTATTGCCGGTATGGAGAGCGCCTGGCTGGCTATATAAGGGAGACGACCACTATAATCAAGGAAGCTCAAGCCAGGGGCGAGGCCATACTCCTGGAGGGAGCCCAGGGGGCTTTGCTTGACCCCGATTACGGCACCTACCCTTACACCACTTCTTCGTCACCTCTGGCGGGGGGAGGCTCGCTGGGGGCGGGTATCGGCCCTACAAAGATTGACCGCGTCCTGGGGGTGTTCAAAGCCTATTGCACCCGGGTCGGCAGCGGTCCTATGCCTACCGAGCTTGAAGACGAGACCGGCAACATGATTCGTGAGCGGGCCTACGAGTACGGCACCACCACCGGCAGGCCGCGACGCTGTGGCTGGTTTGATGCCGTAGCCGCCGGTTTGAGCAACCAGGTAAACGGCTTTACCGGGGCGGCGATTACCCGCCTTGACGTCCTCGATACCCTGCCCGAGCTGAAGATATGCGTTGCCTATGAGCTGGATGGAAAGACGATTGACTATTTCCCGTCCAGCGCCGCCGCTCTGGAGAGGTGCCAGCCTGTCTACGAAAGGATGGAGGGCTGGAAGGCTGATACCAGCAGTATCAGGGAGTTCGATGCCCTGCCTCCCCAGGCTAAGAAATACATAAACAGGCTGGAAGAGCTTATTCCCTGCCCGATAGACCTTGTCTGTGTTGGCCCGTCACGGGAGCAGAAGATTGAGGTCAGGCCTGTCTGGTAGGGCGCGTTTTCGGCGGAAGAGGGAAGTAGCATGAGAGGAGGAAAGTTGTGAGTGACTTTCGTAAAGGTTTGGTCTGGACAGCGGTTCCCAATAACAATGCCCTTATCGGGGAGTAGATTTGCTCCAAGGCTATATAGTGACAGAGGAAAAACACCATAGAAGCTACAAATGACTGGTACGAAGGTATTGAAAGAGAGATTAGCTTACTCAAAGATAAGATGAGCAAGGGTGACTATAAGCTATATGAACTGGGCTTACTCCTTCGGGTGACAAAACGAGTAGTTGGTCTCTCTTCCGATTGTGAGTATTGCCAAGGTCATCGCAATGATATATCCAATCTCATTACCGAGTTAAGGAACTTACCCGAGACAACAAAGGAAGAAGTTGCTAACTACGGTAGAACGTTTAGAAACATTATCAAACATCTTGAGAAGCATCATGGATTTCGTAGTAGGGGCTTTCCTATTGCGCTCATTCTTTTAGGTATAGCTCTACTAATACCCGTAATTTTGTGGCCTATTGGTGAAGTCCCTGAAGGGTGGGCTAGCGCTTGGGGTGTTATCGTATTTGTTTACATAGGGGTACTCATTGCCAAAACCATAGAGTTCCTGGGCTTGAGATAAGGGGGTGAGGTAGATAGGCAAGTCCCCTTATATCGGCAGGTCTATCTTGTGGCCCTTTAGCGTTTCCCGTATCAGGGCGGCTGTTTTCTCGTCCGGCTCGTAGAGTGGCGGGCGGGGTTTGCCCACCCGGAAGCCGATGTGGTTCAGGGCGTATTTGACTGGCATCGGGTTGGCGATGACAAACAAGGCGTTGATTAGCGGCATTAGGTGGCGGTGAATCTCGGCGGCTCTGGCCGTATTTCCGCCGATGAAGCTGTCGACCATCTCCCTTATCTGCTTGCCGACTAGGTTCGAGGCGACACTGATAACGCCATAGCCACCCAGAGCAAGTATGGGCAGGGTGTCGCAGTCGTTACCGCTCCAGACGATAAAATCATCGCCGGTATTTTCGATAATCTTGGCGATTTCGCCCAGGTTGCCGCTGGCTTCCTTTGCCCCGATGATGTTGTCTATGCGGCTCAGCCTTATGGTCGTCTCGGCGGACAGGCTGACGACGGTGCGCGACGGCACATTATAGAGGATGCAGGGCAGGCTGGTGCTCTGGGCGATGGCCTTGAAGTGCCGGTAGAGACATTCCTGGGTCGGCTTGTTATAATAGGGGACTACCAGCAGGCAGGCATCGACGCCGGTGCCCTCGGCGGCTTTTGTCGCCGCGATTGCCTCGGCGGTGCTGTTACTGCCGGTGCCGGCGATTACCCAGCCCCGCTCCCCCACGGCCGATTTAATCTCGGAGAATAGCCTGAGCTCCTCATCGCGGACAAGAGTGGGGGATTCCCCGGTGGTGCCCACTATCACTAGCCCATCGCTTCCTGAGTCGAGCAGGGCCAGGGCTAATCGCTTTGCCTGCTCATAGTCAACGGCGCCGTCTTCCGTAAACGGGGTTACCATAGCTGTTATCATTCTTCCTGGATTTTTCATCTGCCACCTCCATTATTGAGCCAGCCTCTTTTAATCATTTCTTCGGCAATCTGGATGGCATTAAGAGCGGCTCCCTTTCTCAGATTGTCGGCTACGACCCACATAACCAGACCGTTGGGGTGAGAGACATCACGACGGATACGCCCGACGAAGACTTCGTCGGTGCCGGCTGATGACCACGACTGGGGATATAAGCTGATGGCCGGGTCGTCAAGCAGTTTGACCCCGGGGGCTTGAGCCAGTAGACGACGGGCTTCATCGGGGGACATCGGGTGGGAGAATTCTATATTGATAGCCTCGCTGTGCCCGATGAATACCGGGACGCGGGCACAGGTAGCCGATATGGCGATGTCGTCGGCGTGCATTATCTTTCTTGTTTCCTCCACCATCTTCCACTCCTCTTTAGTGTAGGCGTTGTCCAGGAAGACGTCTATCTCCGGCAGTACAT
Organism: Dehalococcoidales bacterium; assembly: GCA_034431095.1. Lineage (GTDB taxonomy): Bacteria > Chloroflexota > Dehalococcoidia > Dehalococcoidales > W693 > W693. Next base: position 6,584 of record DAOUDM010000034.1, read on the forward strand.
TGAAGGCGATCTGGTGAGGGTAGACGTGGGGGGCGGTAGCCTGCCCGTTCAGTACCTGCTTGGCCTGGGTCGTCAGTTCACCGACTGCCGCCGAACCGGTTCCCGAGACGGCCTGGAAGGTGGTTACCACAATGCGTTTGATGGTATTGACCCTGTGCAACGGGTATAGAGCCATTACCATCTGTATGGTAGAGCAGTTGGGGTTGGCGATAATGCCCTTGTGTTTCTTGATGTCTTCCGGGTTTATTTCCGGTACCACCAGCGGCACCTTGGGGTCCATACGAAACGCCGAGCTGTTGTCGATGACCACTGCTCCAGATTGGGCGGCTATGGGCGAGAAGTAGCGGCTGATATCGGTGCCAGCCGAGAAAAGGGCGATGTCTATACCCTTGAACGACTCAGGGGTTGTCTCCTTGACCTCGACCTCCCGGTGGGAGAAAAACAGCTTCTTGCCTGCCGAGCGGTCTGAAGCCAGCATCTCGATGGATTCAATAGGAAAACTGCGCTGCTCCAGAACCTTGATAAACTCCTGTCCTACCATACCGGTAGCGCCGACAATAGCCACCTTATACCCATTCATTGAAGCCTCCTATAGGCCAAGCAGAGAATCAAGCCCAAGTACCAGCCCTTTGCGTTTAACCACTTCCTTGGTGGCTAATATAACACCTGGCATATAGCACTCTCTACTGGTAGTATCATGCTTGATGGTTAATGTCTGTCCCGGGCAACCGAGGAGAACCTCCTGGCGTGCCAGAATACCGGGCATTCGCACACTATGGATGGCAATGCCTTCCACCTGCTGTCCGCGACTGTCTGCCGTCCCTTTGTGCGGGGGCTGGCAGAACGGTTTGTCCCTGGCTGACGCCATCGCCCGGGCTGTCTTCAGGGCGGTGCCTGAGGGGGCGTCGGCTTTCAAGTGGTGGTGTAACTCTATAATCTCGGCGTAGTCAAAGTATCTGGCGGCAATCCGGGACAGGTGCATCATCAGTACGGCGCCCAGGGCGAAGTTGGGGGCTACCACCACCCCGACACTGTTTTCCTTTGCCAGGCTGTCAATCTCATCAAGCTCTTCAGCGGTGAAACCGGTGGTACCTATTACCAGATTGACTCCCTGCTTGGTGGCGATACGCACCGCCGACATAGCCGCCCGGGCATTGCTGAAATCTATTATTACCTCAGGCTGGCAGCTGGTAAGTATATATTCTAGATCGGAAGAGAAGGGGACGGTGCCGGAGCCATCGGGGAGTGCAAGGAAATCATTGGGGACTTTGAGCTCTACGGCGCCCACCAGCTGTGTTTCCGGCTCATGGCATAGAGCACTGACCACCTCCAGCCCCATCCTCCCCAAGGCACCCTGGACTACAACCCTTATCGGCTTCATAGCTCTACCCTCTTTTATGCTAGTAACGCCGTTTTGTCGTCGTTGGGCGGGAACGCTGTGGGGGACGGAAGTCTTGTTGTTTTCGGGGCGGGCGTTCAGCATACGAGAAATCCCTGACTCTGGCACTGGATTTCGTGGCTTCTTTTTCAAGAACAGCCCGGAGCGACAGGTTTACCCTGCCCTGGCTATCGATTTCGGTTACCTTGACGGTAATCTCATCACCCACCTTTACTATATCCTCGACCTTGTCTACCCGGTAGTCAGCAAGCTCGCTGATGTGAACCATACCATCTTTGCCGGGTAGAATCTCGACGAAGGCGCCAAAGCTCATTATACGGGTTACCTTGCCGGTATAGGTAACGCCGACCTCTACCTCTCTGGTGAGGTCTTCTATTATCTTGATAGCCTTTCGGGCGGATTCCTCATCGGTGGAGCCAATGAAGGCAACGCCCTCATTGTTTATGTCTATGGTTGTCTTGGTCTCCTCGATGATAGCCCTGATGGTCTTGCCGCCGGGTCCGATAACGGTGCCGATTTTATCCGGGGGCAGCACTATCTTGTACATCCGTGGCGCATAACGGCTAAGCTCCGGTCGGCTGGTGCTGATTGCCTTGTTCATTTCACCCAGAATGAACAGGCGTGCTTCTTTTGCCTGACCCAAAGCCTTTTCCAGAATCTCTAGGCTCAAGCCTTTGAGCTTAGTATCAAGCTGAATGGCGGTGATGCCGGTGGCGGTGCCGGCTACCTTGAAGTCCATATCGCCATAGTTGTCTTCCATGCCCTCGATATCGGTCAGCAGAGCATAATCTCCCTGCTCGCCGGTGACCAGGCCGATAGATATGCCGGCTACGGCTGCTTTTACCGGTATGCCGGCGTCCATAAGGGACAGACTGGAGGCGCAGGCGCTAGCCATTGAGGTACTACCGCTGGAGCTGAGTACCTCCGATACCAGGCGGATGGTGTAGGGGAAGTCGTCGTCCGGGGGCATTATCGGTACCAGGGCGCGTTCAGCCAGTACCCCGTGACCGATAGAGCGGCGGCTGGGTGTACCGACGCGTTTGACCTCACCGGTAGAGAAGGGGGGGAAGTTGTAGTGGTGCATGAAGCGCTTGGTCTCTTCTATGCCCAGGCCATCTAGCTGTTGTTCCTTCCTGATGGGGCCTAGGGTGGTAATGGTCAGTACCTGTGTCTCACCGCGGGTAAATAGTGCCGAGCCGTGGACGCGGGGTAGCAGGCCCGTTTCGCAGCTTATGGGGCGGACCTGTGCCAGACTGCGGCCGCTGACGCGCTTGCCCCCTGTGAGGATGCTGTTTCTGATTTCAGCCTTAATCAGGCTGTCAAAACCATTCAGGATATCGGCTTCGGTATAGGTCTCTCCCAGGCCGGCTACCAGCTCTTTTTTGATGCTGCCCAGTGCTTCTTCTCGTGGCGCTTTTTCGGAGTGCTTCAGCGCCTGGGGTAGCTTTTCACTCGTGATTGACGATACGGCAGACATCAGTTCGGGTGGCAGTTCACTAACCGGGGCTTTTTCCTTCGGCTTACCGCAGGCTTGTTGTAACTGCTCCTGAAGAGCAATAATCTGCTGGTTAGCCTCGTGACCGAACCTTATTGCCTGGCTGACAATTTCTTCACTAACGTCGTTGGCTCCGGCTTCAAGCATAACTACCGCTTCTTTGGTGCTGGCGACAACCAGGTCAAGGGTGCTCTCTTCCATCCGGGGCATCGCAGGGTTCAGGACAAGCTCGTTGTTGATGTAGCCGACGTGGACGGCGCTTACCGGACCATCGAACGGCATCTCCGAGATTGACAGAGCGGCTGAACTGCCGATAATGGACAGGACATTCGGGTCGTTCTCATGGTCGACGGACAGGACGGTGATTAAAAGCTGGATATCCCGGCGCCAATCTTTGGGTAGTAATGGGCGCAGGGGGCGGTCGGTCAGGCGGCAGGTAAGTGTTGCCTCCTCGCTGGGGCGTCCCTCCCTGCGGATAAAGCCGCCTGGAATCTTACCGGCGGCATATAGCCTTTCCTCGTAGTCAATGGTCAGGGGCAGGAAGTCTGTGCCTTCCCGCGGTTTGGGGCTAACACATGCGGTAACCAGAACAACCGTATCTCCGTAGCGAACGGTTACCGCTGAGTCCGCCTGATTGGCGAGCTTTCCTGTCTCAATGGTTAACTTTCTGCCACCGATGGTGCATTCTAGAAAATAGGGCGTTGTCAATAGTCTCTCCTTGTTACTGTAGTCGAAGGCTTTTACTTGCGGAGACCGAGGCTTTTAATGAGCTTCTTGTAGCGGCTGACATCCTGTCGGTTCAAATAAACAAGTAGTCGTCTTCGCTGGCCGATTAGCTTTAACAAGCTGTGTTTGGTGTGGAAATCGTGGCTGTTAGCCGCCATATGTCCCGCTATCTGGCTTATCCTTTCCGTAAGCACGGCTATCTGGACTTCGGTTGAGCCGGTATCTCCTTCATGCAGCCTGTATTCATCTATAACGCTTGCTTTTTTTTGTTTATCCAAAGTTATCTCCTGCTATCTGTGCTAGCAGATTATAACATAAGTTCTGGTCACTGTAAAACAGATATGTCGGCTTGACATAAAAATGTCCATAATTGACTTGGTAGGTGAAATATTCTATAGTGGGGAAGTAGGGTTTTACCGCCCTGTATCTTTTACAGATATGGTTACTGGTTTGCCTCCCGCCCATAGATACCGGTAAGTATTAGCCGAGAACTAAACCATATTAAGAATTAAACACTGGTTTTAAGCATCATGATTGTTGGTGTGTGCCGGATAAGTCTTCGTATACCGGAGAATATGTCCCTCAAGGGCAAGAGGCGGATATTAAAGTCCATCAAGACCCAGACAAGAAACAGGTTTGACGTTGTCGTCGCCGAGATTGAAGACCAGCACTTGTGGCAGATGGCGACCCTGGGAGTCTGCTGTCTCAGCAATAATAGCCGGTATACAAATGAGGTCCTATCGAAGGTGGTGAACTTTATTGCCAACAGTCGCTTTGAGGTTGAGATGCTTGACTACAAGATAGAGATTATACCCTGCTAGGGAACGGGAGCTGTAGTGGATACCTCAGCCTTTATTGATTACCTTACTGCCCGACCCGGCTATGACAGTCAGATTGCTCACATTGAGCATATCCCGCCCCGTGATGCCAGCTTTGCCGAGCTGGATAGCCCCCTGGTAGCGGAGCTGGAGAACACCCTCAGGGAGAACAATCTGTTTCCGCTATATACCCACCAGGCGGAAGCGGTTAACTGCGCCCGCAAGGGTGAGCAGGTGATGGTGTCCACCTCAAGCGCCAGCGGCAAGAGCCTGTGCTACAACATCCCGGTGCTGGAGACGCTGTTAACCGAACCGGGTAGCTGTGCTATCTACCTTTTTCCGACCAAGGCGCTGGCACAGGACCAGATGCGCTCCATTCTGGAGCTCTATTGCCCCGACCTGCTGGGCTACGAGAAATTGGCTACCTTCGACGGCGATACCCCATCCGAAGAGCGCTCCGAGATAAAGAGACGGACAAGGATAGTAATTACCAATCCCGATATGCTTCACATCGGTATACTGCCCAACCACCAGTCGTGGTCGAGGTTATTGCGTCACCTGAAGTATGTGGTCATTGATGAAGCCCATACCTATCGTGGCGTCTTCGGCTCCCACGTGGCTCTGGTATTGCGCCGCCTGCGCCGCCTGTGCCGGCTCTACGGCTCCAGCCCGCAGTTCATTTGCTGTTCGGCGACGATTGATAACCCTGGTGAGCACGCCGAAAAATTGGTCGGCTTACCCTTCGCCGTGGTCGCTGATGACGGCTCGCCTCACGGCGGGAAGGAGTTCGTCTTCTGGAACCCGCCACTTATAGATGAGGCTAAGGGCGTAAAGAAGAGCGCCAATAGTGAAGCCGCCGCTCTCTTTGCCGAACTGGTAAGCCAGGATGTTCGTACCATAACCTTTACCCGTAGCCGCCGGCTGGCGGAGCTGGTGGCGAACTATGCAAAACAGAGGCTGGCTGAGATAAGCCCGCCTCGCGCCGGCAGGGTAAAGGCGTACCGGGCGGGCTATCTGCCCCAGCAGAGGCGGCAGATAGAGCAGGAGCTTTTCAGCGGTCGTCTCCTGGGGGTGGCGGCGACCAATGCCCTGGAGCTGGGCATTGATATTGGTGACCTCGAGGCGACGGTGCTCACCGGTTACCCGGGGACTATTTCCAGCGCCTGGCAGCAGGCGGGGCGGAGCGGCCGGGGTAGAGCCAGGTCGCTCAGCTTCCTTATCGCCCTGGACAATCCTCTGGACCAGTATTTTATGCGCCACCCCGATTCGTTTTTCGGGAAGAGCTTTGAGAATGCCTTGATTAACCCGGAAAACCCCTATATTCTAAAGAGCCATCTCCTGTGTGCCGCCTGGGAGTTACCGTTGAACAGTAGCGATGGAGGCTTTTTCGGCTCTGGCTTCACCCGGGAGACAGAGGAGATGGAAGGGCAGGGCGTACTGAGGCAAAGGCGGGGGCGGTGGCATATTTCGCCGGCTATAGCCTATCCCGCCCAGGAGGTAAACATCCGCGCCACCTCGGGTGAGATTTTCGCTCTTATGGACACCACAACCGATTCTTTGCTGGAGACGGTAGAAGCCAGTATCGCCCTTTTTCAATTGCACCCCGGCGCCGTCTACCTCCACCAGGGGGAAGCCTATCTGGTAACCGAGCTCGACCTGCCAGGACGTACTGCTAGGGCCGAGCCAGCCAGAGTCCCCTACTATACGGTAGCCAGGGAAATCAACGATTTGCGCGTCCTGAAGACGGAAAGCAGGAAGAAATACGGAAGGGTGGAGGTATGCCTGGGCGAGGTGGAGATTACCACTACTGTGGTCGGCTTTAAGCGAAAAGCGCAGTTCACCGAGGAGGTAATCGGTGAAGAGCCATTAGATTTGCCAGCCAGGCACTTCCTCACCATGGCCCTGTGGTTTGACCTGCCGGCTGAGGTTATCGACAGGGTTGGCGATGCCCGGCTGGACATTGCCGGTGGTTTGCACGCTGTAGAGCACACCGCCATCGGTATTCTACCCCTGTTTGCTATGTGCGACCGCAATGACATCGGTGGGGTATCGACCCCCTTCCACCCGGATACCGGACGGGCGCAGGTATTTATATATGATGCCTACCCCGGTGGTGTCGGCATCGCCGAGAAGGGATATGAGCTGGTACAGCAGTTGTGGCAGGCTACGCTTAAGGCGATTGTCGAATGCCTCTGCCAGGATGGGTGCCCCAGTTGTGTTCAATCGCCCAAGTGTGGCAATAATAACAAGCCATTGGATAAAATGGCGGCAATTATGATTCTGGAAGGGCTGGTAGCCGTAGCTTAATGCCAGTAATTGCATGGGGTAGTCTGATTGCGGTTTAAAAATACGGGGTAGTTTGAAGGGGCTTCGCCCCTTCAAGGATAATTCCCCTTCCCCTTAATAAGGGGAAGGGGAGTGGACGCAATTGAACATTCGTTTAACCAGCCAGAGTATTTAAGAATAGTATTGGTAAAACCTATTAAGAGGAAGGTTAGGTCACCCGAGAAGAAGTGAAGTCAATAGCCAGAACTTTAAGGCAGAGGAGGCAATAGATCCTTTAAATCGTTAATCCCATTCCGTATTGTTTCCTGATCTGATTCGCTGTATGGATACCAAATTACTTGGGACATGGTTAACCCTTCATCGATCATTTTCGTATATAAATCAATCATACCTTCCAACCGTGCAAGTTTCTTAGTACGACGACCTTGAGGTTTCATGCCCCTTAGTCTCCAAAGACTCCTCTGTCGGGGCTCGATATAAACCCTCCAGATGCGCTTCCAGTCAGTAGCTTTGATAAATTCATCTACCCCTTTCAGTTTAATGCTAAAAGCTCCCGGGTTATCAACTTGTTCACTGCTATAGTCAATTTCTATTTCAACCAATTCCAGGTCTTCCACCCATGCTGGATTAAGGGTGAGTAGATAGAAGATTACTGCATTAGTAATATGGTGTGGTAGTTGATAGCGTTCAATCAACTTATCTACGACCCAGTCGATTGGCGAAGTTGGACTCTTCTCCTGTTTTAATGTCGCATTTGAGTATCTTAACCCACTCCGGTGAAATTGTATCTCAAACAAGGTGTTAGGGTGTCTGTCAGAGACTGGGTGTGGTAGGCCGATTGGCCTTAGGTCAACATGACATGATAATAAAACTATTTTACTACGTAAACTGGACTATCGGCCTATTTTGTTTGTCATAGATATTGAGTATCATTTAATAGTCTATAAGGCTAATACTGCCTTATATTCAAAATAACTTATTTAGAAAGGGGACGAAATTGAACTTCATTAAACGATTTATAATAATAGCAGTAACAGTAACGGTCGGCATAAGTCTATTGGGGGCTATTCCTGTACTAGCTGCTGCGCCGTCAATAACAGGTGTAGTTATAGCGCCAGATCCAGCTTATACCGATTCCACCCTGGGAGCCACGCCCCAGGGTTGGACTGATGCCGATGGTGATGATGAAGGCTACCAGTGGCAATGGCAGATTTGGGATGAAGGTACCACCAGCTGGCTGGACATATCAGGTGCAACCAATGATACTCTGGATAGTTTAAATTTTGATATTGGTGACCAGATAAAGGTAATCTGCACT
>DAOUDM010000035.1:0-71426 GCA_034431095.1 Dehalococcoidales bacterium
CTATATGCCCAGCGATATAGTGGTCTCGGTTGCCGGTGGTATAAAGCACCAGGAGGCGGTAGCCGCCGTCAACCAGGCTCTGGGGGGCTGGTCGGGACGAGCAAAACTTCCCGTATATAAACCTTATAAAGAGCATATCGGCCGACGGCTATGCGTCGAGCCCCGGGAGATAGAGCAGGCTCATATGTGCCTGGCATTGCCCGGGCTGTCGCTCTTTCACCCGCAGCGTTTTGTCCTCGACCTGCTCAATATCGTCCTCGGCGAGGGGATGAGCAGTCGCCTATTCTGTGAGGTACGCGACCGGCTCGGCTTAGCCTATAGCATCAACAGCTTTGTCGAGCACTTCGCCGATACCGGTTCCATAACCATCTATGCCGGGGTCAAGCCGGAAAACCTGCCGGTGACTATCCGGGTTATCTTGGAACAGCTTTCCCGGCTCAAGGAGGAGGTTGTCTTCGAGCCGGAGCTGTCCAAGGCGAAGGAGCTGGCTAAGGGGCGGTTGTTACTTCGGATGGAGGACAGCCGTAGTGTTGCCGGCTGGGTGGGGGGTCAGGAGATTCTCACCGGCCAGATACTTGACATTGACCAGGTGTTGGCCATCGTTGATGACATTACCGCCGATGGCATCCAGAAGTTAGCCCGGGAACTGATGGTGGCTGACAGGCTACGGCTGGCGGTGGTCGGACCCGTTTCCGAAGACGAATCCCTAGCTGAGCTGTTAAAGATATAAAAATAGCCGCAGCACTAGGCCGCGGCTATTCGGTCATCGAGTTATTAATATCTGGTGGACTTACATCCCGTAGTCCATGCCACCCATGCCGCCGGGCATCGACGGTGTCCTCTCCTTCTCCGGGATATCGGCTACCAGTGACTCGGTAATCAGCACCATATTAGCGATGCTGGAAGCGTTTACCAGTGCCGACCGGACCACCTTGGTCGGGTCTATGATACCCATCTCGACCATGTTGCCGAACTGGTCGCTTTCGGCGTTGTAACCGACGCCGGCCGGGCTCTTCTTGACGGCATCGGCTATCACCGCCCCGTCCTTACCGGCATTGTTGGCAATCAGGCGAATCGGCTCCTCCACCGCTTTTTTGACGATATTTACGCCGGTGGCTTCGTCGCCGCATACATCAAGTTTATCGAGGACTTTCAGCGAGTTGAGCAGGCTGATACCGCCGCCGGGCAGAATCCCCTCCTCGATTGCAGCTCTGGTGGCTTCTTTTGCATCTTCAACGCGGTGTTTCTTCTCCTTCATCTCGGTCTCGGTGGCGGCGCCCACCTTGATTACAGCCACCCCGCCCGACAGGCGAGCCTGCCTTTCCTGCAGCTTCTCTTTATCAAATTCGGATTCGGTTTCCTCTATCTGGGCTTTAATCTGCTTGATTCTATCCTTAATGGCTTTGGGTGAACCTTTGCCCTCGATGATGGTGGTCTTGTCCTTATCGGAGACGACGCGTCGGGCTCGCCCCAGGTCCTCCGGATTAATCGAATCAAGCTTGCGGCCTATATCCTCGGTGATTACCGTGCCTCCGGTAAGGATGGCTATATCCTGCAGCATCGCCTTTCTCCGGTCGCCGAAGCCGGGAGACTTGACTGCCAGCACATTCATCGTGCCGCGCAGCTTGTTGACCACTAGTGTTGCCAGGGCTTCACCGTCTACGTCCTCGGCGATGATAAGCAGGTTCTTTGTTACCTGAAGTATCCTCTCCAGCGACGGCAGGATTTCGGAGATAGCTGATATTTTCTTGTCCGTTATCAGGACGTGCAGGTCTTCTATCGCCGCTTCCATACGGGTGGCATCGGTGACGAAGTAACCGCTGATATAACCGCGGTCAAACTGCATACCCTCCACGTATTCCGTCTCGTATTTGGTGCCCTTGGACTCTTCAATGGTGATAACGCCGTCCTTACCCACCTTCTCCATAACATCGGCAATCAGGTTGCCAATCTCGGTGTCTTTGGCGGTTATGGTGGCTACCTGGACAATCTGGTCCTTGCCCTTTACTGGCGTGGATACCCTCTCCAGCTCGTCGAGGATGGCATTGGTTGCCTTCTCGATACCCCTCTTCAGGTTGAGCGGCTCGGCACCGGCGGCTATGTTCTTGAAGCCCTCGTTGATAATAGCCGATGCCAGGATAGTAGACGTTGTCGTGCCGTCGCCGCAGGCGTCGTTGGTCTTGGTGGCGGCTTCTTTAACCAGCTGAACCCCCATATTCTCAAAGGGGTCGGGGAGCTCGATTTCCTTGGCGATATTGACGCCATCGTCGATTACTGTCGGTGCTCCCCATTTTTTATCCAGTGCTACCGGGCGCCCCTTGGGGCCCAGGGTTACCTTGACCGCATTAGCCAGGATATCGACCCCCCTCTTGAGGGCGTGCCTGGCCTCTTCGCCAAAAATAATCTGTTTTGCCATTTTTTCCTCCTTAAGCCCTGACCTTTATTTGCCTTTCTTGGCTAGAATATCGCTCTCGCGTAGAATCATCAGCTTGTCGTCATCGACCTTAATCTCGGTGCCGCCATATCTGGCATAGACTACGATATCGCCCACTTTGACGTCCATAGGTATCCGTTTGCCATCCTCCGATAGCCTGCCCTGGCCCACCGCCAGAACCTCTCCCTCCTGGGGCTTTTCCTTGGCTGTGTCGGGTAGAACGATTCCCCCCTTGGTCACTTCCTCCCTCTCAATCGGTCTGACTACTACCCGGTCAGCCAGCGGCTGAATGTTAATCGCCATTCTTGCCCTCCTCCTTCCTTTTAGTTTATTTAATCGCAAAATTAGCAATCTCGGGCAGAGACTGCTAAATTAATGATAGCGTAATTGGCTCTGCGCTGCAACTTGAAAATATCTATTGAGAGGTATTGGCAATAAAATACAGTCATTTATCAGCTAAGAGTGGCTATTATCTCTATGGATTGCTCGTTAGCCCTGTATATCAGACTAATACAATATATTAGCCTCCGTAACTTTAATATTCAAACCAGACGGTTTAGAATGATGTTATGATTGGAAACAATGATAAAAACGGGTTGGAGTAGTGATTAAGATTGAACTTTTTCAGGGTGATATTACACTACTTGAGCTTGATGCCCTGGTGAATGCGGCCAATAACCGGTTGTGGATGGGTGCTGGGGTAGCCGGTGCCATCAAGCAGGCCGGCGGCGGCCAGATTGAGGCCGAGGCGGTGAGTAAGGGGCCTGTTTCTGTCGGTGAGGCGGTGGTTACCGGAGCTGGTAAGCTCAAAGCAGGGTATATCATACATGCTGCGGTAATGGGGCCGGATATGACCACCGACGCCGGGAAAATACGGCAGGCAACCAGAAACGGCCTGCTCAGAGCGGAAGAGCTAGGCATCGAGAGTATCGCCTTCCCCGCTCTGGGTACTGGCGTCGGTGGCTTCCCGGTTGATGAGTGTGCCCGGATAATGATTGGCGAGGTGCTTAAATACCCGTCCGGTGAAACGGGGCTTAAGAAGGTGGTCTTCGCCTTATTTGATGAACGGGATTACCGGGTATTCCAGCAGGAGCTTGACAGGCAGGCTAAACCAGCTTGAGCCCGGGAACAACGTCCATATCCAGCCCGTCTGTCATGCCCGCCTGGAGGCGGAAGTAGCCGCAGGCGGCTACCATCGCCGCATTGTCGGTGCACAGTATCGGCTCGGGTATCAGCACAGGTACCGGCGATTCATCCGATAGGCGCTGTCGCAGGCGCCGGTTGGCGGCAACGCCGCCGGAAAGCAGAACCTGCTTTATCCGATGCTGTCTGGCGGCAGCTATCGTTTTAGCGACCAGCACATCTACAATCGCTTCCTGAAAGCTGGCGGCGGCATCAGCTGTATTATCGACTTTACCCGTCTCCACCAGTCTGAACAGGGCTGTCTTAACGCCACTGAAGCTGAAGTCGCTGGTGCCTTTCAACCAGGCGCGCGGTAGCTCAATTGAGGCGGTACCTTTCTCGGCCGCCTGGTCAATGGCGGGACCGCCGGGGTATCCCAGCCCCAGTATGCGGGCGGCTTTGTCGAAGGCTTCACCGGCGGCGTCGTCCCGCGTTCGCCCAAGTACCACATAGTCCCCGTGGTCTCGCATCAGCACCAGGTCGCTGTGCCCGCCGGAGACGATGAGGCAGAGCAGGGGGAACTCGGGTTTGCGGTCGGCGAGCCAGTTGGCGTAGATGTGGGCTTCGAGGTGGTTGACACCGGTGATGGACAACCCCTGGACAGTGGCAATGGCTTTGGCAACACTGACCCCCACCAGAAGTGAGCCAGCAAGACCGGGCCCTTTGGTAACGGCGATGCCATCCAGGTCTTGCCAGCCGACATTACCCCTGTCCATCGCCTGCTGGATGATGGGGATAATAGCCAGTATGTGCTGTCTTGAAGCGACCTCGGGGACGATGCCTCCGTAGCGGGCGTGCAACTCCACCTGGGAGGCAATCTCGTTGGACAGAACGCTGACCCCGTCCTCGACTACGGCGGCGGCTGTTTCATCGCAGGAGGTCTCGATGCCCAGTATCTTCACATTTAGAATTATAGCACAGGGAAAGCCGGCTATTTATTAATATAACGTTTTAGCTATATTGTAAACAACCTATCCCCCTACCCCTTCCCTTGTTAGGGAAGGGGGGTAAGTTTGGGAGGGGGCTTTGCCCCTCCCAAAAAACCTTCCCCCTCTCCTATCTAGGAGAGGGGGATACAGGGGGTGAGGTGTTCCTCTATAAAAGAGAGCAAAGCCATTCTTTTTGACACGACTGTTAGCCAAGGATATTACGATTTTGCGTAGAAAGTATTGCTTAGTTCCGTTTCTATTTGTCTCCTTCTTCATAATAATAGTCTGTCAAAAGCTGCCAATGCCTGCTAGTGATTTGACAAAATAAGTAACACTATGTTACCTTAAGTACATGGTGTAACACTAAGGAAGGCAATGTAACCACATGGCACTTAAGGATTCATATATTACAATTTCAGAGGCTGCAAAGAAAGCAGGTGTGACTAGGCAGACCGTTTCTCGCTGGATTAAAGATGGCAAACTGCCCGCCGAAAAGATTGGAAGGGAAACTCTCATTAAAAAGAAGGATTTGACTAAAATTGGACAAGCTAGACTTGCTGAGACTTTTGATAGTGCTGTTCTGCTTAGTTTTATTAGTGAAATACGGGAAAGAGGTAAATACAGTGAAAATGATGAAATAACCCATATAGGGAATTTGGTATTTGATATAAAAAAGCAAGATGGCACCCATGATATAGCTGACGTTCGCTCATTTGTTATAGAGCCCGAAGAAATAAAGATTAAACCAAAAGAAAAATATACAGGAAAGGGAGAAGATTAATAATTAGGAGTGGTATTAAATACCACTCCTCGTTTGTTATCGGCGACGTGCTGGAATTGGCATACAGGCCGAGCTGTCAACTCGGTGGCCTGAAGCCTTGGGAGTTCGAGTCTCCCCGTCGCCACCGTATTATATGTTATGGCTTCCTTTTAGTTTTGTCAATACTAATCTAGATAATATTTTGCTTTTTGACACGCTTATTATCCAATGCTATTATGGTTTATAGGTAGCTTCAAGGCTGCCGGTAAGCTCTATATGGTAAGAGTAAAAGTGAGGTGAGGCGGTATGTCTGTTGAAACACTGTATCTGGTGTTTCTTTTTATTTGTCTTGTTCTATCAGCCTTCTTCTCCAGTTCGGAGACGGCCTTTATTTCTCTGGAGAGGTTTCGTGTCCAGCATATGGTCGAGACCAAGGTCAGGGGGGCAAAGCGGGTCGCCAAGATGCTGGAGCGGCCGGACAGGTTTCTGTCCACCATCCTGCTGGGCAATAACCTGGTTAACACTGCCGCCGTTGCCATAGCTACTATACTGGCGATAAATATCTGGGGGCAGGATACGGGTGTTATCATCGCCACCTTCGGCATGGCGATGTTACTTTTGATATTTGCCGAGACCGTGCCCAAGACCTTCGCCAACCGCCACGCTGAAAGGCTGGCTCTGCTATTTGTGCGCCCTATAGAGATAATCTCCTGGATTTTCTCTCCGGTGGTGGTGGTTTTAAGCTGGCTGGTATCGGGTGTGACCAGGCTGACTGGCGGAACGCCGGTGCCCAAGTCACTGGTCAGCGATGAGGAAATCCGCACCATGATTATGGTGGGGCACAAGGAGGGCACGGTGGAAAAGGCGGAGGCTGAGATGCTGAATGCCGTTTTTGAGTTTGGCGATAGACCTGTCAGCGAGATGCTGGTGCCCCGACCCGAGGTCGTCGGCATCGAGAAAGGCGAGACGCTGGCAGGGTTCCTGGCTATCTATTCCGAGTCTCCCATCTCCCGGTTCCCGGTGTACGAGGAGAATATGGACAACGTGGTCGGTGTCCTGTCTATCAAGGATGTGCTGATGGCTCTGGCGAAGGGGGCGGTAACAAATGACAGCCCCATCGATGAGCTTATCCGCCCGGCCTATTTCACCCCGGAGACAAAACGTATCAGCGAGCTCTTTGCCGAGATGCGGGACAAGAACTACCGTATGGCTATCGTCGTTGACGAATACGGTGGTACCGCCGGCATCGTCAGCCTGAGCCGCCTGATGGAGGAGATAGTCGGCCCGGTGGGGGACGAACTGGTAGCGGCCGAGAAAGAATACGAGTCGATAGATGAGTATACCTTTCAGGTTGACGGTGGTATGCGCATTGAGGAAGCCAATGAGGAGCTGGGACTGGAATTGCCCGAGGGCGATTATGAGACTATCGCTGGCTTTGTTCTCCATCTGCTGGGGCGTATCCCCAAACAGGGGAAACAATTGAAGTACCAGGGCTTGAAGATGGTCATCACCAAGATGAAGGGGCATAAGATAGAGGAAATCCTGCTGACCAAGGAAAAGGGAAAGAAGGATGAATCGGCTGCGGGTTAGATTCAAGCGGGGGGATAGTGTCAAGTTCATCTCCCACCTGGATATAATAAGACTATGGCATAGGGCTTTGCGCCGTGCTGGAATAGACCTCGCCTATTCGGAGGGATTCAATCCCCATCCGCGGATAGCCTTAGCCGCTCCTCTGGCTCTGGGCATAACCAGCGACGCAGAGCTTATGGATATCTTTATTAACCGGCATATCTCGCCGCATTCTTTTACCGCTCTGGTCGGTCGGCAACTGCCCCCGGGTATTGAGATACTACAGGTGTGTCTTGTGGCGCCAACTCTGCCGGCGTTGCAATCGCAGGTTCGTTTTGCCGAATATATTGTGGAAGTAGGGGGGGCGGCTGGTGATGTGGCGGCGGCCATTGCTTCCCTGCTGGATAAAGAGCACCTGCCTTGGCAGCACCAGCGGGATACCGGCACTAGGAGCTACGACCTGAGACCTCTGATTGATGACCTGTGGCTGGCTAGCTGGCATGACGACGGCGGTGCAATTGGCATGCGGCTGCGCTGTGGCAGCAATGGTTCTGGGAGGCCGGAGCAGGTGGTAAAAGCCCTGGGTCTGGGCGAGCCCGGCGCCATTCACCGTACCAGGCTGATCCTGGAAACGAGTTGAACGAATTGAATAGCTCCATCCTGGATAAAGATACCAAGGTAGAGCCGGTGCTGGAACCGGAAAGGCAGGAGAAGGCGAGGCAATATGCCCATACCAATCGTTGCCTGACCATCGCCGAGCTGGTACTGGCTGGCATAGCTCTGGTTTTACTGATATTCGGTGGCTTTTCGGAAAAGATTACCGGTTATTTTAATCTGCCATTGGTTGCTACGGCTGCCATTTATATTATCATACTCATAGCGGTTTACGGGCTTATTTCGACACCGATAAGCTGTTATCGCGGCTTCGTTCTGCCCCGGCGTTACGGGCTGAGCAACCAGGGATTCGCCGGCTGGCTCGGTGATTATATTAAGGCTGGTATTCTAGCTGTGATATTGGGCACTGGTATTGTTGCCGCCAGCTATTGGTTTATAAGTACTTTGCCTCAGGTCTGGTGGGTGCTTGCCTGGGGATTGCTGGTACTGATTAGCCTGATACTAAGTATCTTAATGCCAGTAGTTCTGGTGCCGCTTTTCTATAAGACGAAACCCATCGAAGATGAAGCTCTGAAAGGAAGGTTCAGGCGGCTGGCAGAGAAAGCTAACGCCGATATCAAAGATTTTTATACCCTGGAATTCAGTAGTAAGGGTTCAACAGCTAATGCTGCAATGATGGGAACGGGCAAGACAAAACGTATCGCTTTAAGCGATACGTTACTGGAAGGATATACCCCCGAAGAGATAGAGGTTATCATTGCCCATGAATTGGGGCATTATAAAAACAAGGATTTTATACGCTTATTTCTTTTTCAGGTTGTTCTTATGTTTGTATATTTTGGGCTTACGCATATCATTACGATAGCTCTGGTAGCGCCGTTGGGGCTTGGCGGTATCAGCGATGTGGCGGCACTGCCTCTGATGATTCTGGTTTTTGCCATTTTAAGCCTGCTGCTTGTGCCCTTTTCCAATGCTATCGTACGGCGTTTGGAGCATGAGGCTGATGATTTTGCCCTTCATCTGACAGGACGGCCACAGGCATTCATAACCATGATGACAAAACTTACCGACCAGAACCTGGCCGAAGCCGAGCCCAACCGCTGGGTCGAGCGTTTGTTTAGTGACCACCCCAGCTACAATAGTCGGCTGGAGCACGCCCGTTGCTATTTGGAAAAGCCTGGTGAATAGGTAGACAGCCTTTATTGCTCAGCCTTATAGGTGGATAATTGCTAGCGAGAATTATACTAATAAGACACGGTGAGACCGACTGGAATCTGGAAAGGCGTATCCAGGGCGGCTCCAGCAACCCACCCCTGAATGCCAAGGGAAGAGAGCAAGCCGAGAGCCTGGCACAGAGGCTGGAGGAGGAAGAAATCCAGGCTATCTACTCCAGCCCGCTACAGCGTGGGCTGGATACGGCAAGTGTTATAGCTCGTTACCATAAAATTGAGGTGGCAATCGAGCCGTCGCTGAGAGAGATAGAGGCCGGTGAGCTGGAGGGCGTCACCCTTGCTGAGCTGGGCAGACACTTCAGTGAGCTTTTAATCCAGAATGCCGGTGATAATATATTCCCCAGGGTGCCTGGCGGTGAATCGTTGCCGGAGGTGCAACAGCGGGGTTGGGGGGCGGTACAGAGTCTTGCCGAAAAACACCCTGACGGGGCGTTGGTGCTGGTCAGCCACTACTTTGTTATCCTGAGCATCATCTGTTTGGTACTGGGACTGCCGCTATCGCAGATATCCAGGCTCAGGTTGGGCACCGGCAGTATAAGCATCATTAACCTCGATGGCCATGAGGCGCGGTTAGAGTTGTTCAATGAGACTGGCTACCTAACAAAGTAGTTCAAACATTGCCCCCATTATCCCGGCTGACTATAATAGAATTGAAATGGCCGGAAAGAAGCCGCAGACGTTGGAGCAACGGGTAGCCCGCTTTATTCGAGAACATCAACTGACATTGAGCGGGGGCTGCCTGCTGGTGGCGGTATCCGGCGGCGCTGACTCTACCTGCCTGCTCCATCTTCTAGCCGGGCTGAGGGAGGAGCTGGGCATAAGGTTGCACGTCGCCCACCTCGACCACCAGTTACGGGGGGCTGAGTCCAGGGCGGACGCCGATTACGTCCAGGGATTAGCCAATAGCCTTGACATACCCTTGACAATAGGCAAGGCTGACGTCGGGGCTTATCAAAAGAAGCACCGTATCTCGCTGGAGGAGGCGGCCAGAGAAGTGCGCTACCGCTTTCTGGCTGATACTGCCGATAGTGTCGGCGCCGATAGGGTGGCTACCGGCCATACCCTCGACGACCAGGTGGAGACGATACTGATGCACTTGGTGCGGGGGACGGGGACGCGGGGGCTTGTCGGCTTGAAGCCGACAAGCCAGTGGCGGATGGATGGCAGGAGGATTATTATAGTCCGCCCTCTGCTTGAAGTCAGCCATCGGGAGACGGCCGACTACTGCCAGAGCCACCGGCTGGCACCGCGGCTTGACGCTTCCAACCTGTCGCTGTCACCACTGAGGAACAGAATCCGGCAACAGCTTCTGCCTTTACTGCGGAGCTATAATCCGGGGGTGGCTGAGGCGTTACTGCGCACTGCCGCCACTGCCGCCGATGAGCTTGCTTTTCTGGATGAAGAAATCGCCCGTTTGTGGGGTAAGGTCGTCCAGAGGCAGGGGGAAACTATCGTCCTGGATAAGAAAGGTTTTGGCAGGCTGGGCCTGGCTCTGAAGAGGCACCTGCTGAGGACAGCCATCGAGGAGCTTCTGGGCAGTCTCAAGGATATTGAGGCGCGTCATATTGAAGAGATCATAGCCGTGCTGGATAAGCCGGCGGGGAAGCAGGTAAGCTTGCCCTGGGGGCTGGTCTTTGTCGTGGAATACGAGCGTTACCTGCTGGGCAGAGAGCCGTCTGCTCTTTGTCCGTTTCCTGCTCTGGCGGGCGAGTATGCTCTGAACATCCCCGGGGAGACGAGACTGACGGGGTGGCGGGTTGAGGCTGAAGTTATAGAGCGGAGAAAGATATCTGAAAAGGATGATGACTTTACCGCCTACCTTGATTTTGATAAGTCTGGCAGAAAGCTGTCGGTGCGGCACCGCAAGGCGGGGGACCGGTTTCAGCCTTTGGGCTTGGGCCGGCCTAAGAAGCTGAACGAGTTTATGATTGATGCCAGGATCCCCCGCGCCTGGCGGGGGCGGATACCGGTGGTCTGCATCCCTGGACAGGCATTAGACACCCCTGGACAGATTGTCTGGCTGGTCGGCTGGCGCATAGATGAGCGGGTAAAGGTTACCGAGGCAACTAAGAAGGTTTTACGGCTGGAGTTCAAGACGGAGTGATTACAGTATTCCACGTATTATGTCGCTTACCATCTGGGCGATAGCCGGGGCGCTGGTCAGCCCCGGGGATTCTATGCCGACAAGGTTTATCAGCCCAGGAAGACCTTTATCGCTTTCCTCGGCGATAATAAAGTCGTGGAAGCCATCACCCGGTTTCTGGAGTGTGGGCCTGATGCCGGCCGTATCCGGCTCCAGGTCATCGGCTTCAATGAATGGCAAAAACCCTTTCACTGAGCGGGCGAAGGATTCTCTATGCGTTTCGTCGACGGCATAGTTTATGTCATCGACATAGATGGTGTTGGGACCCAGCCGCATCCTCCCCTCCAGGTTGAGGTTGGTGTGAACGCCCAGCTTGGTGCCGTCTGTTTCTGGCACCGGGTATATTAAACTCCTGGCCAGACTGCTCTTGCCCTGTGCCACGGAGAAGTACTCGCCCTTGCAGTAGTGAATCTTATACCCCGCCCCGTCTATGTCGACACCGGCAAGCGCCGCCATCCGGTCGCTGTTGAGCCCGGAGCAGTTGACCACCACTGCCGTCTCGAAGGAGAAGGTCCCGGAGTCATCGGCTACGGTTACCTGATAGCCGTTGCTCATCCTGTCTATGGCTATAACCTCCGACCGGTAAACGACATCGGCACCTTTCTCCCGAGCCCGGGCAAGGAAATAGCTCATCAGGGCTAAGGAGTCGACGATACCCGTCGACGGGGAATAGATGGCGGCTAGTGCTTCAACGTTGGGCTCGGTTGCCTTAGCTTCCCTTGCCGAGAGCAGTTTGAGCTCCCTGACCCCGTTATCCCTGCCCCGCCGGAGTAATACTTCCAGCTCGCCGGCTTCACCCTCGTCGGTGGCTACGATTAGTTTCCCTGGCTGCCCGTAGCCTATACCGTGCTTCTGGCACAGCTCGTAAGTCAGGGCGTTCCCCAGGACGCAGGTAGTTGCCTTGAGCGAGCCCGGTGGATAGTAGATACCACTATGGATGACCTCGCTACTGCGACTGCTGGTTTCCATGCCGAAACGCTCGTTCCGCTCCAGCACATAGACCTGCCGACGGTTATCGGCAACATGGCTGGCTACCGCCAGCCCTATTATGCCGGCGCCGATTACAGTAACGTCTACCTTATCTGGCATGGTGCTACCTGCCCTCTTTATATCGCTCGTTTGGGTTGCAATCAGGGGGTGGGGGTTATGCCCGGCTTTGCTCTGGCTTCATCGCCTGCACCTTTATGCTGGCAACCGAGTTTTCGATGTCTTCTCTGTTAGCTTTAAGCTTGTTGATGACTGACTCAGTCGTTGAATCATCAGATATGCAATCGATGGGGTAAAGCGTCTCGTCCAGTACATTGACATCCTGGAAGCCGGCTTCTCTTATCGTCTTCAGGTAGTCGTCTTTCATTAAGGCTCCGGCAACACAGCCGACATAGGCGGCAACGGACTGCTTTATGGCATCGGGCAGCTCCTTCAGCAGGACGATATCGGATACCATCAGCCTGCCGCCGGGTTTCAGCACTCGTAGAGCCTCTTTGAAGACCCTTTGCTTATTCGGCGACAGATTGATGACGCAGTTGGAGATGACGATGTCAACCGAGCTATCGGCGGCGGGGATGTTTTCAATCTCGCCCAGCCGGAACTCCACGTTTTCATAGCCATCATTAAGGGCATTGGCTCTGGCCTTACCGACCATCTCCGGCGTCATATCGACGCCGATAACCCTGCCGCTGTTACCGACCTTGTTTGCCGCCAGGAAGACGTCGAAGCCGGCGCCAGCGCCGAGGTCAAGGACGGTCTCACCCTCTTTCAGTGATGCCAGGGCTACCGGATTGCCGCAGCCAAGCCCCAGGTTGGCATCTTCCGGGACGGACTCAAGCTCTTCATCGGAATAGCCTATGCTCTTGCTGATGTCTTCGGCTTTGGTTGACCGGCAACAGCACGATTTATTTTCTCTGGCTATTCGGGCATAGTTCTCTCTGACCGATTTTCTAATTTCTTCTTTTTTCATCGCTTATTCTCCTGTTAGCTTAGTGCAAGAAATGCCTGACGCCGGTAAAGACCATGGCAATATCATGTTTATCGGCGGCTTTGACGGAGTCTTCGTCTCTTATGGAGCCGCCAGGCTGGATGATGGCCGTGGCGCCGGCTTCTGCCGCCTGCTCGACGCTGTCCGGGAAGGGGAACATGGCATCGGAAGCCATGACGCTGCCCCGGGACTTGTTACCAGCCTTAGTTTTGGCTATGTCAACACTTATCACCCGGTTGGGCTGTCCCGCCCCCATGCCGACCAGGGTTTTATCTTTGACCAGCACGATGGCATTGGACTTGATATGCTTTACCGCCCGCCAGGCGAAGAGCAGGTCTTCCATTTCCTTGGCTGTCGGCTCGCGCTTTGTTACCGTTTTGAGCTGGACATCGTCTTCCGCCAGCGAGTCGGCGGCTTGAACGAGCAGTCCCCCCTTTACCCGGCGATAGTCGAGGTAGCCGACGGGGGTAGTGGCGTAATCTGATGGCAATTCAGCCAGTAAAATACGCAGGTTTTTCTTCTTTTTTAGAACCTCCAGCGCATCGGCGTCGTATTCGGGGGCGATGACTATTTCATAAAAAACGCCTGCCATTGCCTCAGCCATTGCCAGGCTGACCGCTCGGTTGCTGGCGACAATGCCGCCGAAGGCGGAAACGGTGTCGCCGCTGAAAGCCCGCCGGTAGGCTTCGGCGATATCCGGGTGGCTGGCCAAGCCACAGGTATTGGTGTGCTTGACGATAGCCACTGTCGGCTCGGCGAAATCGACGGCAGCACCCCAGGCGGCATCGGCGTCCAGGATGTTATTAAAAGACATCTCCTTGCCCCATAGCTGCTTTGCCCAGGTTATGCCGGTGTCCTGCCTGGGGGCTACTATTTGCTCGGCGTAGAAGACGGCTGGCTGGTGTGGGTTTTCGCCGTAGCGCAGGTCCTGGCGTTTTTTAAGTGCTATGGTCATCTCCTCGGGGAAGCTGTCCAGACCCTGTCTAAGGTACTGGGAGATGGCGGTATCATAGCTGGCGACATGCTGGAAAGCCTTTTGCGCCAGCCTTTTACGCTCTTCCAGTGATAGTTCTCCAGCCTTTAGCTTCTCTAAGGCTACCTCGTAATCAGCCGGGTCAACCACCACGATGACGGAGGGGAAGTTCTTGGCTGCCGCCCGTAGCATGGTGGGGCCGCCGATGTCTATATTCTCCAACGCCTCATCCAGGGTAACCCCTTCCTTGGACATGGTCTGGACAAATGGGTACAGGTTGACCACCACCATGTCAATGGGTTGGATGTTGTTATCGGCCAGCTCCTTCATATGCTCGGGCAGGTTGCGCTTTGCCAGCAGGCCGCCGTGGACAGCCGGGTGCAGGGTCTTTACCCTGCCGTTTAATATTTCGGGGAAGCCGGTAATTTCGGAGACGCCTTTTACCGGTACACCGGCGTCTGATAACGCCTTCTTGGTGCCGCCGGTGCTGAAGATTTCAAATCCCAGCTGGCTTAGCTTTTTGGCGAAATCGGTTACCCCCCTCTTGTCAGAGACGCTGATGATAGCTCGCATAAAGACCTCCGTTTATCGATTTCACCCTCTCCCCCTTTATTTTACTTAATAACTACCCTTGCATTACCCGTCTGTTTTACCACTTTACCGATAACCTTGGACTCAGGTAGTCGTCTTGTGATTTGGTCAACGCTGTCAGGTGAGCAGATAAGCACCATACCGATGCCCATATTGAAAACGCGGTACATCTCGTCTCTATCTACGTCGCCCTGACGCTGGATTAGCTGAAAGATAGGCGGTACCGCCCACGATTTACTGTTAAAGCTTGCCGCCAAGCCTTCAGGTAAAATGCGGGGCACATTGCCAGTCAAGCCGCCGCCGGTGATGTGTGCCATCCCTTTGATGAGGTGCAGCAACGGCTTGAGCCGGTGGTAGTAGCACCGGTGCGGCTCTAAAAGCGCCTCGCCGATGGTCCTGCCCAGCTCAGGATAATGTTTGTTTAGTTTCTCGGTAGTATCGCCGAAAACCTTACGGGCCAGGGAATAGCCGTTTGTGTGGAGACCGCTGGAGGTCAAGCCGATGGCAATATCGCCGGCGGTTATCGTCCTGCCGTCTATTATTTTATCTTTTTCAACGGCGCCGATGATAAAGCCGGCCAGGTCATAGTCCTCTTCGGCGTATAGCCCGGGCATCTCGGCTGTTTCGCCGCCGATGAGGGCGCAACCGACCTCCTGACAGGCATTAGCCAACCCCTGGACAATAGCCTCTACCCTGTCCGGGGCTAGCTTGCCCATAGCGATGTAGTCGAGGAAGAAGAGCGGCTCGGCGCCGCAGGTAAAAATATCGTTGACGCAGTGATTGACCAAGTCGATGCCGATGGTGTCGTGCTTGTTGAGGGCATCGGCAACCTTGAGCTTGGTGCCGACCCCGTCGACACTGGAGACCAGCACCGGTTGCCCAAACCCCTTTAACTCAAAAAGTCCGCCGAATAGACCAGGACCGGCCAGCACCTCGGGGCGTTGCGTGGTCCGGGCATGCTTGGCAATCAGCCTCTTGAGCCTGTCGGCGGCATCGATGCTGACGCCGGCGGCTTCATAGGTATGTTTAATCTGCTTGCCTCCAGAATAGAGTGTTTGTCTGTTCTTAAATCCTACTTACCGAACCATTTGCCCTTGCCGGCGGCGGCCGCCAGAGGTGCCACCACAATCCAGAGGCTGATGGTTATCAGCATCGCCATGGCATAGCTTATTGGGCCTCCCTCGAAGTGCGGGGCGATGGCGCCCCATAAAAGCATGGTGAAGAGGGAACTTAAGAAGAACCCGGGTATAGCTGCTCCGAGTATTACACCGCATCCCATCGCAGAAAGCCTCCTTCTGTTTTTTATCCAGCGATTCCTAGAGAGATTTATCATAGCACTGGAGAAGCCCCGTTGCAATCAAAATGGAGGGAGAATTAGCTTTATGACCAGGGAGGTTATCGTTGTTTGACCGGAACCTTGATACCGGTAGCCGCCGTCTCCAGCGCCAGTTTATCCATCTCCAGCTGTACCGGCACCGGGTATTCACTGGTAAAACAGGCGAGACAGAATATATCCCGTGGTAAACCTATCGCTTTAATCAGCCCGTCGATGCTCAGATAGCCCAGGGAATCGGCATCGATGAAGTCCCTTATCTGGGGTATGGTTTTCTGGGCGGCGATTAGCTCCCAGCGGGTGGCCATATCCACCCCGAAGAAGCAGGGGTAGCGGATTGGCGGGGCGCAGACGCGCATATGCACCTCTTTGGCACCGGCCTTTCGCAGTAGCTTTATTACCTTGGGCGTGGTGGTGCCCCGGACGATGCTGTCATCGACCAGGACTATACGTTTGCCTTCCAGCACCGAGCGCAGTGGATTGAACTTAAGCTTGACGCCGAGGTCCCTTATCCGCTGGTCGGGCTCGATGAAGGTGCGCCCCATATAGCGGTTCTTTATCAAGCCTTCTCCCGGCGGTATGCCTGACCTGAAAGCATAGCCGAAGCTGGCGGCGGTGGCTGAATCGGGCACGCCGATGACCAGGTCGGCGTCGACAGGGTGTTCTTCGGCGAGGCCGGCGCCCATGTTCTGCCTTGCCGTGTGGAGCAACCGCCCGTTTATGATGCTATCCGGGCGGGAAAAGTATATATATTCGAAGATGCAGGAAGCCTGTTTGACTATCTTTTCCCGGTAGCTTTTAATTCCGTCAGCGTTAATGGCGACTATCTCGCCGGGCTCTATTTCTCGAATAAAGCTGGCGCCGATATGGTCCAGGGCACAGCTTTCCGAGCTTACCACCCTGTTGCCATTGGCAATAGCGCCGAGGCATAGAGGGCGGACGCCGAGGGGGTCACGGACGGCATAGAGGGTATTTTTGGTCATGATGACCATGGAGTAGGCTCCCTGGAGGCGTCGCATGGCGTATCTTATTCTGCCTACCCAGTCCTTCTGGGGGGATGACAGGATGAGGTTGGCGATAACCTCGGTATCCGTGGATGTGTGAAAGGTGTAGCCCTGCTCGCAGAGCTCCTTGTATAGTGGCTCGGCGTTGGTGATATTGCCGTTGTGGGCGATAGCCAGGCTGTTTGAGTTACTGCCGACGACAATAGGCTGGACATTGTAACTGCGGCTGGAGCCCCTGGTGGAATAGCGGTTGTGGCCGATGGCAATATTGCCGGTGAGCTTGCTGAGGGCTTCTTCGTTGAACACATGGGACACCAGTCCCATCTTGGCATATACCTGAATCTTCCTGCCGTCGGTGGTGGCGATGCCGGCGCTCTCCTGCCCCCGGTGTTGGAGGGCAAACAGGGCAAAATAGGTAAGCCGAGCTATGTCTTCTTTGGGGGCGCAGACACCAAAGATACCACAGGCCTCGTGCAAATTAACCTACCTCTTAATCTCGGGGTGGAATAGCTCAGGCACAATCATTATAAACTATTTACTGCCCGTCGGTCAATTCTGGACCTCGCCGCCGTTGTCCTGCTGCTGCTCAGGCTGGCTTTCGTAGAATATAAAAGCGGCGTTGTTCTGGAGGAAGATGCGGGCGCCGGGCAGGTGCTTGGATACCAGCCTCTCCATCTCCTCTTTGCTTGCTGGGTGACCGAGCTCCAGCCAGCTAACGCCGCCTTCCTTTAGAGGCTCCCTGATGAAGACCATCTTGTAGTGCTGCCTGAGTTTATCAAGGCAGCCTGCCATATCCTGCAGGTGGTGTAGAGACCCCCACACCACCGCCAGCTCTCCGCTGGGGAAGTCCTGCTCCAGGTTCATGGCCTCGGCACAGAAGCCCTTCTTACTGGCGCGCCTGACCAGCCCGGGGTTGATGTCGAAACAGCGAAGGCTTTCCGGCAGGAATATATCTTTTAGCCGTATGGTTATCTTGCCATCGCCACAGCCCAGGTCATCCATCTTTCTATGCTGGAAGCTGGGCGGGATATGCTCTCTTAAAAACTCCAGCTGTTTTTTTATGTGGAGACCGATAATAAGATTATTGCCGAAGAATAGGTATGCCAGTCTTTCTACTATCGCTTGGCGCAGTTTCATTGTCTACAGCTCCTTTTTGCATCGTAGCTAAATATCTATTCCTATCCACCTCAGCAGGGCGCCCAGGCCGAAGTAGCCCAGATAGGCGATCATCATACTCTTGACCGTGTTGCCCGCCCAGCACATAATAAAGAACTTCCACATTCGATAGCGGCTGGCACCAATGGCGAAAGCCATCGGGAAAAAGAAGGGGTTGAGCACCGCCGACATTAAAAAGATGACCAGCGAGCCTCTGTGCTGAGCCCAGCCCATAATACGGGACGTCCAGCGGACGATGATGTTATTGGACTTGGGGGAAGAGAAGCTGTCCTTGTGGAAAATGCGACGTCCGCTGCGGCCGAAGAGGTAGATAAGGGTGCCGCCTATGGCGGAACCAAATCCGGCGGTGGCACCAACCACGGCTGGGTTTAACACCGCCCCCATGGTGAACTGTACCGCCAGCGATGGTACAGGAATGAAGACGGTAGCCCCGCCGACAGTGCTGACTAGGAACAGCCCCAGGTAGCTAAAGCTGGCCTGCTCCTGGAACGACTGCCAGTAAAAGACCACCGCTATCGCCAGGCCGAGGGTCAGGGAGATGGTCAGGATGCCTAACCAGAAGTCCCACCTTTTAAGGATGCGTTTTACCTTGTCTAGCTTGGTGCCGGTGTCAGGCCTGGCGTTGGTATCAGCCTCCAAGTTTCTCCTGCCTTGAGCGGTTTTTCCTGCCGGCCGCCCTGTTTTTCTTCGCTTTGAAGGTCAAGCCGTCATTGCTCCGGTTAACCCGGATGGTATCGCCCTCTTTGAATTCGCCACGCAGTATCTTGCTGGAAAGGGGATTCTCCACATACTGCTCGATGGCTCGTCTTAATGGTCGTGCCCCGTAGGTCGGGTCATAGCCGATTTGGGCCAGCCATGACTTGGCGTTATCGCTAATCTCGATTGCCAGCTTGCGGTCGGCAAGGCGGTTCTGTAAATCTTTTACCATCAGGTCGACGATATTTCTGAGTTGCTCCTCGGTCAGCTCGTGGAAGACTATTATTTCATCTATGCGGTTGAGGAACTCGGGGCGAAAGGTCTTTTTAACCTCAGCCATCACCTTGTCCTTCATCCGTTCGTAGCTGCTCTTTTCCGCTTTAGCTCTGTCCTTCTGTGCGGCAAAGCCGAGGGTGGTTTCGCGCTTGATAAGCTCGACGCCGGCGTTGGAGGTCATTATAACCACGGTGTTCTTGAAGTCCACCGTCCGCCCGTGACCATCGGTCAACCGCCCGTCGTCAAGCACCTGTAGCAGGCTGTTGAATACATCGGGGTGCGCCTTTTCAATCTCATCCAGCAGGATTACCCGGTAGGGGCGTCGTCTTACCAGCTCGGTAAGCTGGCCGCCCTCGTCGTAGCCGATGTAACCCGGCGGGGCGCCGATAAGCCGTGATACGGTGTGCCTCTCCTGGTATTCCGACATATCCAGGCGCACCATGGCGTTTTCATCACCGAAGAGGAACCAGGCAAGGGTTTTGGCCAGCTCGGTCTTGCCGACGCCGGTAGGTCCCAGGAACATAAAGCTGCCGATGGGTCGCCGCGGGTCCTTGAGACCGGCACGGCTCCTCCGGATAGCCTCCGAGATAGCCTTGACCGCCTCCTCCTGGTTGACGAGCCGCTCGTGAATGCGCTCTTCCATATGCAGCATCTTTTCGACTTCGCCCTCCAGCATCTGGGATACCGGGATGCCCGTCCAGATGGCCACCAGCCGGGCTATATCCTCCTCGCCGACCTCCTCTGCAATCTTCTGTTGCTTGAGCCACCGGCTCTTGGACTGCTTGTATTCCTCTTCCAGGCGTAGTCTTTCCGCCTTGAGTTGAGCGGCATGCTCATATTCCTGCTTTTGCGAGGAGGCTTCCTCCTCGTTAGCCAGTTGTTTGAGGCGGCTCTCCAGCGACCTGACCTCTGGCGGTGCGCTCTCGGTATCAAGGCGCAGTTTTGAGGCGGCTTCATCGATGAGGTCAATGGCTTTATCCGGCAGGTGTCTATCGGAGATGTAGCGCTGGCTCAGGCTGACCGCCGCCTCCAGCGCCTGGTCGCTGATTTTAATCTTGTGGTGAGCTTCGTACCTGGGCCGAAGACCCCTGAGAATGGCGATGCTAGCCTCGGCATCGGGCTCACTGATGAAGACCGGTTGCAGGCGCCGCTCCAGGGCTTTGTCCTTCTCGATAAACTTGCGGTACTCGTCCAGCGTGGTGGCGCCGATGCACCTCAGCTCGCCGTGAGCCAGTGCCGGTTTGAGCATGTTGCTGGCGTCGACGGAGCCCTCGGCGGCGCCAGCGCCGACTACGGTATGGATCTCATCGATGAACAGGATTACCTCGCCCTGTGCCTCCCGCACCTCGTCTATTACCGCCTTGAGCCGCTCCTCGAACTCGCCGCGGAACTTACTGCCGGCGACCAGCGCCCCCATATCCAGCGCCATGACTTTTTTGCCTCTGAGGGATTCGGGAACATCGTCGGCGGCGATTTTTTGAGCTACCCCCTCAGCGATAGCCGTCTTGCCAACGCCGGCTTCGCCGACCACCACAGGGTTGTTCTTGGTGCGGCGGGTAAGAATCTGCATAACCCGCTTTATTTCCTCGTCGCGGCCGATGACCGGGTCGAGCTTGCCGGCTTGCGCCAGCGCCGTCAGGTCGCGGCTGTATTTAGCCAGGGAGCGGTATTTGCTCTCGGCTCTGGAGTCGGTGACCCGGTGTCCGCCCCTTATCTTCTGCAAAGCGCGGTACACCTTTTCCTGGTCGATGCCGGCGCCTTTGAGTATTTTAACCGCCTCGCCCTTTTCCTCGCCGCTCATGGCAATAAGCAGGTGCTCGGTGCCGACGAACTCGTCCTTGAGACGGTCAGCCTCGCTGGCTGATGTTTCCAGCAGCTTGGCGACGTGGGGCGTGGCGTATATCTGCTGTGTCTCATAGGTAACCTGCGGCGTCTTCTTCAGGGCGGCGGTCACCTGCTTTTTCAGGGATTCTATATTGACGCCGAGTTCTTTGATTATGTCGCCAACCAGACCCTTCTCCTGCTGGAGCAGGGCTAGTAGTATATGCTCCACATCCCACTGGCTGTGCTTGAACTCGCGAACCAGTTCCTGGGAGGCGGCTAATGCCTCCTGTGCCTGCTCGGTAAATCTCTCCTGTCTCATTCCTTTTCTCTCCTCAGTCTGGCTAACTCTGCCCCCATCTCTTCGGTAGCCCTCTGTAGCTGGGCGATTTGCTGTGACATCCTCAGGATAACCTCTATTCCAGCAAGATTAACGCCGAGGTCTTCCATAAGTGTCCTTACCTTTTGCAGTAACGCCAGGTCCATATCTGAGTAGAGCCGTATATTACCCCGTGACCGTGCCGGCTTTATTATGCCCACCTTTTCGTAATAGCGCAAGGTATAGGTCCGGGCGCCCAGCATCTCAGCGGCGATACTTATTACATAGCGCGGTTTTGTCTCTTTTTCCATATAGCGACTCCTCACCCGTTAGGATTTATTTCTTACCGGTGCGAAGCTGGTTGAGTTTCTGAAACAGCTCCTTCTCTTCCGGTGACAGGTTGGTCGGTAGCAAAATATTTACCCTGGCTTTCAAGTCGCCCCGTGATGTTTTACCCAGATGGGGCATACCCTGACCGGCAAGGCGAAAGGTGCGTCCGTTCTGGGTCTCCGGCGGGATTTTAAGCTCCAGGTTTCCCTTGAGGGTGGCGACCTTGACCTCGCCGCCGAGCACCGCCGTCGTTAGCGGGACATCGACATTAACATACAGGTCGTTACCCTGTCGCTCGAACAGCGGGTGCGGCTTGACCGTGACTATCAGGTAAAGGTCTCCCCTGGCGCCGCCGTAGCCTTCGCCACCCTTGCCGGAGATACGCACCCGGGAGCCGGTCTTAACGCCGGCTGGTATCTTGACCTCGAGCCGTTTTACTCGGCTGATGGCACCCGAGCCCTGGCATACCGAACAGAGGGTATTCTGTATCCGCCTACTGCCGTGGCAGGTGGCGCAGGCTTCCTTGGCCTGAAGGCTGAGGAGGCGGCTGGTGCCGGAGAAGGCCTCTTCCAGCGTTATCTCAACCGGCTGCTCTATGTCTCGCCCCCGCCTGGGCTGGGTGCGTCGGCTACGGGTGCCAGCCCGGCCGCCGCGCAGAAGCTCGTCGAGCAGGCTATCGAGGCCGTCCCCGCCACCGCTATAGCTGTAGCTGTAAGTCCTGCCACCGCCGCCAAAGAGGTCGCCGAAATCGGCGCCCTGGAATGGTCCCCCACGCCCCCCGGCTTTGGCGAACTGGTCGGCGTGCTGCCACTGGTCGCCGAACCGGTCGTACTTCTTTCGTTTTTCTTTGTCGGAGAGCACCTCGTAGGCTTCGCTTATCTGCTTGAACTTCTCTTCGGCGGTTGTATCGCCCGGATTGACATCGGGGTGGTGCTTGCGTGCCAGCCGGCGAAAGGCTTGCTTTATCTCTTTTTCGCTGGCGTTGCGATTGACGCCCAATATGCCGTAATAATCTTTCCCAGCCATCTTATCCCACGTTTGTTTAAATTGTTCTATATTATAAACATATATTATGATAGTTGTCAAACGATATTCAGGAAAGTTAACAATAATTTGTTAGTATACTGTAAAGATTGCGGTAATTACCCGAGCTGGTGTAATTTAGATATAGAGCACTTGACAAATAAATACCTGACTGCCTATAATAAGAGAAACCCATTCCAACCCCCTCTTCAAAGGTAATTCTGATTCTAAGCTTGGCTGTTTCTGGCTGGGATTTGGAGTTCTCCGGTTTTTTTAGAACAAAGTTAATCTATGTCAAAGTATATCTTTGTTACTGGTGGTGTTGTTAGTTCGGTGGGCAAGGGTATCACCGTTGCCTCTCTGGGCAACATCCTTAAGAGCCGCCATATAAGCGTCTCGGTTCAGAAGCTGGACCCCTATCTAAATGTTGACCCGGGGACGATGTCACCCTACCAGCACGGCGAGGTGTTCGTTACCAGGGACGGTGCCGAGACCGACCTTGACCTGGGTAATTACGAGCGTTTCATTGATATCGAGCTTACCGCCGACTCCAATGTTACTTCGGGGCAGATTTACAGTGACGTTATCGCCAAGGAGAGGCGGGGTGACTTCCTGGGGGGGACTATTCAGGTAGTTCCTCATGTAACCGCCGAGATTAAGAACAGGTTCAAGCAGTTAGCCCAGAAATCCCAAGCGGATGTGGTGATTATAGAGGTAGGTGGCACGGTGGGAGATATCGAGGGTCAGCCATTCCTGGAAGCCATCAGGCAGATGAGGAACGATGTCGGCCGTGATAATGTTCTCTATATCCATGTCACCCTTCTTCCTTATATTAATACTACCAAGGAGCTGAAGACCAAGCCCACCCAGCACAGTGTTAACGAGCTCCGTCGCATTGGTATCCAGCCGGATATAATAATCTGCCGCAGTGATTACCCCATCTCGGATAGCATCAGGGATAAGATATCCTTGTTCTGCGATGTCGAGCGGAAAGCTGTTATCCCGCTACCGACAGTATCCACCATATATGAAGTACCGCTAATCTTGGAAGACGAAGGGATAGGAAAGCTGGTGGTAAGCAGGCTTGGTCTTAAACAGAGGAAGACAGACCTCAACAGGTGGCGGCAGATGGTCAGCTGTCTTAAAGAGCCCTGCGAGACGGTTAACATTGCCCTGGTGGGCAAGTATGTAGAGCTGGAGGATGCCTATTACTCGGTGCGGGAGGCGCTGTGCCACGCCGGGCTTTATCACAACAGGAATATCAATCTGCAATGGGTTCACTCCGAGGAGCTGGAGAAAAAGGGCGGCGAGGCTCTGCTGCAGCAGGCCCAGGGTATCGTCGTCCCCGGCGGTTTCGGCATCAGAGGCATAGAAGGGATGATAAAAACCGCTACCTATGCCCGTGAAAACAAGATTCCCTACCTCGGCTTGTGTCTGGGGATGCATGTTATGGTTATCGAGTTTGCCCGCCATGTGCTGGGCTCGGATAAGCCCAATTCCACCGAGTTTGACGAAACTACCCCCCATCCGGTTATTGCCCTCCTTCCTGAGCAACAGGCGATAAAAGAAATGGGCGGCACCATGCGTCTGGGGATATATCCGTGCCAGTTGATTGACGGCAGCCGTGCCGCTGATGCTTATGGACAGAGCCTGGTTGGCGAGCGGCACCGCCACCGCTATGAATTTAATAATGACTATCGTGATATACTGGCGAAAGCGGGGATGGTATATAGCGGGTTGTCTCCCGATGAAATACTGGTGGAAATCTGTGAGCTAGCCGACCACCCATGGATGCTCGGTTGCCAGTTCCATCCCGAGTTCGGCTCTCGCCCCGGTCGTCCTAACCCGCTGTTTCGCGATTTTATCGGGGTTGCCAAGGATGTATTACGTGAGGGAGCTCAGCCGTCACTGCCCCTTAACTCATAACCAAGGAGTCTAAAATGCGTATTTTTCTGGATACCGCCAATGTTGACCATATCAGGCAGGGTGTCAAGCTCGGTGTCGTTACTGGCGTTACCACCAATCCGACCCTGGTATCCAAGGAGGGGCATAAAGATTACCAGGCGATGGTCAAGGAGATATGCTCCATCGTTCCTGGACCTGTTTCCGCCGAGGTGGTGGTGGAGGGCGTTCCCGCTATGCTGGAACAGGCGCGGGAGATTGCCACCTGGGCGTTGAATGTGGTGATAAAGATTCCAGCTACCGCCGAGGGATTGGAGGTAACATCGGCATTAGCCAAGGAAAATATAAAGGTGAATATGACCCTGTGCTTCTCGGTGAATCAGGCTCTCCTGGCGGCACTGGCCGGCGCCGCCTATATCAGCCCCTTCGTCGGCCGGCTGGATGATGTCGGCCATGACGGCATGGCGCTGGTTAAGGACATCGTCGAAGTCTTTGGTAAGTATGATAACTTGACAACCGAGGTGCTGGCTGCTAGTATTCGTCATCCACTGCATTGCATAGCGGCGGCTAGAGCCGGGGCTCATATAGCCACAGTTCCCTATAGCGTACTGCTACAGATGATAAAACACCCGCTTACCGATATCGGTATTGAGCGTTTCCTCGCCGACTGGAAAAGCGTATCGGGTGATTAAGCAAACAACAAGTATAATAAATAATGTAAACAATATTATATTACTTAGTGTCACTGCGACCAATCCATCTCCTGGTGGAGGATGATGGTAAAGGGTAAAGAGAAAGGTAGAATATGGATATCAGACAATTAGAAACTAAGACCAGAGAGGAGCTGGTTGGCCTGGCCAGGGAGAATGGGCTTGCCAGCTGTACTGGCCTTAAGAAGCAGGAGCTGATTATGCGCCTGCTGCAGGCACATGCCGAACAGCAGGGCAACCTCTTTTGTGGCGGCATTCTGGATATTATGGCTGACGGTTATGGCTTCCTCAGGCAGAGCACCCTTCTGCCCAGCTCGGCTGATATATATGTCTCCCAGTCCCAGATTCGTCGCTTCGGACTGCGCCCCAGCGATATGGTTATGGGGCAGGGCAGACCGGCCAAGGCGGGCGAGAAGTACTACAGCCTGCTCCGCGTCGAGGCGATTAACGATATAAATCCAGAGCTATCTAAAAACAGGCCCCTTTTCGGTGCACTCACCCCCACCTTCCCCGATAAATTGATTGACCTGGAGACCACAGCGGGCAATCTGTCAACCCGGCTGATAAACCTGATTGCCCCTATCGGCAGGGGACAGCGCGGTCTCATTGTTTCTCCCCCCAAAGCGGGCAAGACGATGCTCCTCAAGGCGATAGCCAATGCCGCAACCACTAACTACAATGATATTAAGCTGATGGTCTGTCTCATCGGCGAGCGCCCGGAGGAAGTGACCGATATGAAACGCTCGGTTAAGGGCGAGGTAATCAGCGCTACCTTTGACGAGCCGGTGGAAAATCACACCCGCGTCGCCGAGATGGCGCTGGATAGAGCCAAGCGATTGGTGGAAGGCGGCAAGGATGTTTTTATCCTTCTCGACGGTATCACCCGGCTTACCCGGGCGTACAACCTGGCGATGCCATCCAGCGGCCGTACCCTGTCCGGCGGCATTGACCCCGCTGCCCTGCACCCGGCCAAGCGCTTCTTCGGCGCTGCCCGCAACGTGGAGGAGGGCGGCAGTCTGACTATCATCGCCACCTGCCTTATCGATACCGGCAGCCGTATGGACGACATGATTTACGAAGAGATTAAGGGAACGGGCAATATGGAACTCCACCTGGACCGTCGCCTGGCAGAGCGCCGGGTATTCCCGGCGATAGATATCCAGCGGAGCGGCACCAGGCGGGAGGAACTGCTGCTGAGTGAGGAGACCAACAAACAGGTGCGCTTGCTGAGGCGTATGATGTCCATGGTTGCCGCTGGCTCGATTAACTCCGTTGAGACTACGGAGCGGGTTCTGGAGCGTATGCGTAAGACCAAGACCAATGACGAGTTTCTGGCCGGTTTGAGTAAAGATACGTAGTTCTAATCTGGTTGGGGAAATCTATCCCCCTGCCCCCTTCCTTATTATAAAAAGGAAGGGGGAATAATTAAGAGGGCTTTGCCCCCTTATTCCTATAATTTCTCCCTTTAGTTAAAGGGAGACTTAAAGGGATTTTAAAAATAGCTTCTTCATACCTACCACTTCTTGACAGGGTGTGGTATTATATAAGCAGGATAATTATAAAGGAGGTGGTGCTATGGTAATAGCCCGAAAGGGAAAGCTATTATAAAACTGAAGGAAATTTAGATGTACCTTGTCTCTGTAGAGAGAAAGCAGGCGAGGTAAGTTATGCTTTTATTTATGGGGACGTAAGATACTAATCAAGTATGGAGACATAAAATACTAATCTAAGGAGAAATATTTAGGTCGATGAAAAGTAAAATATCAAAAATATTAGGAATTGTGCTGAGCTTGGCACTGCTTTCCAGCATGGCGATTGCGGTGGCTCCGGTATCTGCTGCACCGGGCGTGAACGCCTGGGATGAGATTACCTTACCGGTAACCGGGATTAACGGGGTTGACGAGCTGGAAATAGCCCCCAACGGTGATATGTATGTGTCCTCTTTCACCACCAGTGATGACTTACCATACACTGGCAGTAACTATATCTGGTGGGACCTGTACAAATCAACCGATGGTGGTTACACCTGGACAGTTACCGACCTTGACTACGAAAAACTTGGCGGTAGCGATAGCAATGACAGTGATGAGATTACCGCCATTGCCGCATCACCCGATTCACAGACCATCTATGTCGGAACTTATCACGAATCAGGTAGCGGAGAGGTCTGGAAGATTGAGGATGAAGGTGCGGGAGAGCCATACCTCATACAGCAACCCCTGGGCAACGAAAGCGGAGAATATGCCGATTACGTCTATGACCTTGAGGTGTGGAGCGATGGTGTCGATAACTGGCTCCTGGCTGCTTGCGATATTGACGTCCTGGTTCTAAAGGACAGCCTGTTTGAGCTGTGGCGCGATATGGAAGTAAGCAACAGCTTTGATGACTCGGGTGAAGAAGGAGACTTAAGTTATGCCTTCAAGGCGTCCTTTGACCCGGAATTCGAGACCTCCTTCCTGCTGTGGGCTCTGATTAGCGTTTATCAAAGTGGCACTGGTGATGACGAGTATATACTCACTACCACCGGCGCTAACTCGCCCGGCCAGTGGGGCTCGGTGATCGAGGATTCTGATTTCAGTGGTTACACTAGTATGAACGATGATGCTGATTACCGTGCTGATTTCGCCTTTGCCAGCAACCACACCCCTGCCGCCCCGATTATCTATGCCGCCCTCAATGATGGCAGTGGCTATACGACTGGCGATGGCAACCTCTTCCTGGTAGAGTTCGCCTATGTCGCCACCCCAGCCACTACACAATGGACCGCTCTGCTTAGCGACAGGGCAATGAGCAGTGTAGAGGTATCGGGTGGGGTCATCCTCGCCGGTGCGTTGAGGGACAACATCGTGTTCCGCAGCATCAACGAAGGTGATACCTTTGCCCAGGTTACCAAAGCCCCCACCGGCGGCGGAGAGGTTAACGTCTATATGACGGATGGCTTTGATGCCGAGAACGGCGTTGGCTTTGCTCTCACCCGCAGATGGGCTTACGATGAAAGCGCCATATCAAAGACTATAGATGGTGGCGATACCTGGAACCAGATTGCCTTCATTGATACCACTATTGATGAAATTCTGGATATGACCTGGTCGCCAGACTTCCCCGGTGGCTCTTTCATGCTGCTCTTAACCCGCAGCTACGGTTCTCATGCTGATACCATCAGCCTGTGGCGCACCGAGAACGCTCTCGATGCTAAACCTACCTGGGAGAGAGTGCTTTGTGCAGACGATAGCTCCTTCTCTTACGCCAACTTCTTCATGGATGAGGATGAGGGACACCACACATCAGTTGAGTGGTCTCAGGACGGCAACACGGTTATGCTGCAAGGGGATAACGGTAACGAGGTAATCTTCAAGTCAGGTAATAACGCGCAGACCTTCACTTTCTGGCGCACACTGCCCAGTGGCATGGATATCCACGACTGGGTTGTCCTTGACGGCGTTACCCTCTATGCCGCCACTGATGAAGGCTTCTACGGCAAGAGCGCCTATGGTCCGCCGACACATGTTGATACGTTCTCAGATAAATTAAACTCTATTGCCCTCCAGCCCGGCTTCGATGCCAGCGACCCCGCTAATTCAACCATCATAGTTGGCACTGAAGACGGCAATATCTATGTCTCGCTTACTGCCGGCGATACCTGGGGTGTTGCTAACAATGTGGGTTCTGGCGACGTCTATGTTGCCTTTGACTCCTGGACTCCTGGCATGATTTACTATGCTACATCTGGCAGTACAGTGGGAACCGCCACCATTAGCGGCAACAAGCTGAAGGCTACCAGCATAGAGGACCTTGAAGATTCACTGGATCCCGCAATGGTCGCTTCGAGTGATACTGGCTTCTCCGGCCTGGTGGTCTCACCGGAAAGAGATGCTGCCAATCCGGGTAACGTCATCTATGCCATGGCCGACGGAATTGGCGGAGATGCTGAAGTTATCGCGGTACCCGATGGTGTGATTGTAACCGTGACCGGTACTATACAGATACAAGGTGACGATAATGGCGGTACCGGTGCCCTCGATCTGGCCGACAACACCGTAACCCCTACCATTACCGTTCTGGCTGGCACCTTCCTGACAGACGGCACCGATGATGGGACCTCCGGTTCGGCCACTGAGGCGCTTTTTATTATCGGTGATGACCTGACATTTAATGGTACTCATATAGTTGGTACCATTATGGTTGAAGGCTCCGAATCTATGGCTATCGGTACAATCGCTATTAGCGTAGCTATAGGGGATGTTACCGTTACCGGTCTTGTTGTTTCCGGTGAAACACTTACTCCTACCAGCTCGATACTGATCTATAACTATGCTAGCGATGGTGGAGGCACCATGGGCTCCGACGCTGTTGATGCTATAGACGGCAAGATGTGGCGCATGCTCCTCCAGGAAGAGGATAACGAGTGGGAGGTCGCTCCTATAGACGGCGCTGAAGGCTTGTGGCGCACCAATGGCTCCAACACTCTGTGGACTGTCGTTAGTGGCGATGAGCTCTGGGCGCTCGAGGATACCTGCAACGGCCCGGTTATGGGCTTGACTGTTGATGACGTCACAGAGACCACTGCCGATATCAGCTGGAATGCTTTACTCGGTGCTGATAATTATGAGTACAAGTGGTGGAATGACGATGTGGAAAGAGACTTCACCGGTGACGACGATACCGAAGCCACTCTGTCAGGCCTTTCTGACAACGAAGACTTCACGGTAATGGTCAGGGTCCCGGCTGGATTCCCGTTCCAGAGCCGCTGGTCTGCTGAGGTAGACTTCACCACGGTAGAGGCGATTGCAACACCGGTGAATCAGGTTCCGGATAACGGCATGCAGAATGCTCCGATACTGCCTTCGTTTGGCTGGGAAGCGGTGGATAATGCTGTTAGCTACGAATTTGAGCTGGGCACGGCGCCTGACTTTGCCGGTGCCACCAAGGTGACGACTACTGCCGTCTTCCTTACCTGGCAGACTGAGCTTGCCTACGACACCAACCACTACTGGCGAGTGAGGGCGGTAAGTGCCACTGGCACCATAAGCGATTGGTGCGCCTCCAACTTCCACACCATGTTAGAGCCGACAGATCCGATAATAATTGAGCCGGCTCCAACACCGACTATAATCCTGCCGACGCCAACGGTAATCGTTGAGGTTCCAGAAATAACTCTGCCAGATATAACTGTGGTTCCACCAGATGTAACCGTGAATCTCCCGACACCGACAATAACCACAGTTACATCGGTTATTGAGATGCCGGAAGAAGTAACTCCGGTCTATATCTGGGCGATAGTTGCCATTGGTGGAGTACTCACCATAGCGGTGATTGTCCTTATCATCAGGACCAGGAGAGTCGTCTAGTTAGACAACTGGTTCTGGCGTAGGGGATAACGCCCTACCAAGACTTCACGGGAGCCCCCCGAATTTCGGGGGGCTCCCTCTTTTTTAGGAAATCCTGTGGTAGCGTGTTGACTCTCGCTTATAACAGGATTAGAATTTGCCAGATGGCGAAATCAAGGCTCATCATAGCCCTGCTTTTGACCCTTTTCTTGCTTGGCATACCCTCTGCCACTTCAGTGGTCGGCGCCCCGGATGAAGCCAGGTGGTCTCAGGTGAATATTCCTGCCGGGGGTGAGGTCGGGGGCTGGCTGCTGGCTGAAGGCTCCGATATCCGACACCTTGCCCTGGCTGCAGACGGCACACTTTACGCCAGTGTTGACGGGCTGGACTATACCCTGTACAAGTCGGAGGATGGCGGCTATAGCTGGTCACATTGTGGCAGTGTTAGCGATACCATAGTGGATATAGCGGTGGCGGCTGACGATGCCGGCACCATCTACTATGCCACCGAAAGCAATGTCTATAAATCCACCGACGCCGGCAGTAGCTTCCAGCCGCTGGCGTCGAACCCGGCTCTAAATGGCAGTGACAACATAGAGATTACGTCTATTGATGTTGCCCGATGGGAAGATATCAATATTATCGTTGTTGGCACCAAAGATAATAACGTCAGTGAATACGGCGGCGTCTATATACTGAAAGAGGAGACCTTCCCCCAGTGGTTCGATACCGATATAGGTGATTTTGACGTCTATGCCGTCGCTTTCTCTCCCGGCTTCAGTGATGACCAGCAGATTGTAGCTGTCGTTACCGATGAGGCTGATAGCCTTGTCGTTACCAGAACAGGGAATGCCGGCTGGGGACAGACTGTAGGTGACGCCAGGCTAGATAAAGACAACTCTGGAGCCTCGGTGGCGGTGGGTATATCAGCCGATATTGCCTTCCCCGATGGCTATAGCTCGGAACCAGGCAGTGGCTCATATGTCCAGTTTGTAGCGGTCAATGCCGGTGGCGATGGTGGCGATGTCTATGCCGTCTATGGCGGGGCGGCGCCGGACGGCTCGGAGGCTATTGACCTCAATATTGGCTCCGGCTACGGCTTGAGCAACATTGATGTTACCAGCCTGGCTGTCTGTGGCAATGGAGCAAGTGCTGTTCTTCTGGCTGGAGTAGCCGGCGACGGGCAGGTATACCGCAGTCTTGATGGCGGAGATAGCTGGGTAAGAAGCTCAAAGGAGCCGACGGGTCAATCCGAGACCCGGGTGATTATGGCTCCTGACTTCCCCGGTTGTGGTATCGCTTATGCCGCTACCAGCGGCGCCGAGAGCGCCCTTTCCATTACCCTGGACGGCGGGGCTACCTGGAATCAGCTCGGTATGATTGATACCAGAATCGATAGCATTATCGACCTGGCATTGTCCCCCGAATACGGCCAGGATGATACCCTGTTTTTGCTTACCTGGGGTGGCGACTTCAGCCTGTGGCGCAGCCTTGATGGCGGTAGCCTGTGGCAAAGGGTGTTTTCTAGCGCACTGGATGGCGTTGACAGCGTTGATTTTGTTGAGCTTTCCCCGCAGTACGGCAGTGACGGCCAAGTGGTGTTTCTGGCCGGGAGCGGGGGTGGTAACCCGGCGATATGGAAATCGGCTGATAACGGGCAGGGCTTTACGCGCCGGGAGGCACCGCTGGCTGTCGACCAGTGGGCGGTGGTTGACAATAACACCCTATTTATTGCCGGCCATGACGGCGTTAATGGGCTTATCTGCCAGACGTCTAATAGCGGGTTGAGATACACTTCGGGCACGGTTGCCGGTGACCAGTCCATAAGCTCCATAGCCTTATCTCCCGAGTATGACCGGGACGGGACTATCCTGATGGGTAATAGCAATGGCTGGATATACTGCTCCGATGACAACGGCGACTCGTTTGAGCCACTGCCAGTAGATGCTACCTTACCGCCGCTAACCGGTGGCGTCAGTGTCGCCTTCGACCCCGGGTTTGGCAGTAACAGCACCGTCCATGCCGCCAGCGATAGCCCGGGTGGAGGCATCTACCGTTTTACTATCGGTGACAGCACTGGCTGGGAGGGTATAGATGATACCTTGCCGCCAGGCGGCATGATTGGCAGGTTAGCCATATCGGCTGACGGTGTACTATATGCCGCCAACTTCCAGCAGGTAGATACAGGAGATGATGAAGGCGGTATGGAGCGCTGCCTTGAGCCAAGGTCAGGGGCAGTGTTTGAAACGGTAACCCGTGGGCTTGATGACGGCGCCACCCTGGTCGGTTTGTGGCTCTATGGCAACCAATTGTGGTCGATTGATACCACCAACATAAGGCTGATGACCTATTATGATAGCTTAACCCAGCCGGTCAGCCTGGCCTGGCCCAACGACCAGGCACCGGGTATCGGTATGATTACCAATGGCGTCATCAACGATGCCGGACTTGACTGGGAGACGCTTGATGGCGCTACCAGCTACCAGTGGCAGATTGACGATGACAATAACTTCTCCTCGGTACCGGCTGGGTTTGAGGGCAATACTGCGGCAAGCTCGGTTGAGCTGCCGGCGCTTGAGGTGGCTACCACCTACTACTGGCGGGTGCGGGCTATCAAGCCGGTGTTGAGCCCGTGGTCAGCCAAGTGGTCCTTTACCACCAGCCTTGGTGGGGAGATTGTCGCCCCACGGCTGGAGAGCCCTCTGGCTGGGGCTACCGGGGTGCCAGTAAGACTAGTATTCCAGT
This sequence comes from Dehalococcoidales bacterium, assembly GCA_034431095.1. Lineage (GTDB taxonomy): Bacteria > Chloroflexota > Dehalococcoidia > Dehalococcoidales > W693 > W693. The sequence goes on from DAOUDM010000035.1 coordinate 33,066, forward strand.
GGAGCGCTGTAGCCGGGGCTGAAAGCTATGAGCTGGTGGTGTCCCTAAGTCTGGATTTCAGTGGGTATGAAATAAGCATGGTTGGTGACCATGCCCTGCTCGGTAATGCCTGGCAGTCCGATGTAAGCCTGGGCTACGGCACCGCATACTACTGGAAGGTTAGGGCTGTTAGCCCAAGTACCAATAGTGCCTGGAGTGCTGTTGGCATTTTCACTACCGAGTTAGAGCCAGCTTCGGAGCCAGAACCAACTGCAGACTCGGAGCCAACTGTGGATTTGGAGCCGGCTTCGGAATCAGACCCAACCTTGGAGCCAGAACTACCCCTGAATCCGGAACCGAATACGAATATATCTCCTGTGACGCAGGAAATCGTAACAACGATAGTGGTAGAATTACCGCCTTCGCCAACGCCGTTGTCAACCCAACCGACCCCTACCACCCCGGACTGGCTCTACTATACGATAGGCTTTGCCGGCGCCGTCATTGTGGTGTTGCTGGCCGTCATACTGGTGCTGGTGATAAGACGCCACTAGTCAGAAGGGGGATTGGTTTCTGGTGATGCTTTATAGACTGCTTAGTACTCCAGTAGAGCAACCTGGGTGCTCAGTGGCAGGCTGGACTTGGTCAGGGAGAGCTTGGCCTGGGGGGTTATGTCGTGGGCACCTATCTCTTTGAGAAAAATCTCCACCGGTTCCAGTTCCCGGTTCAGCGCCTGGGTTTTATAGTGCATAGGCACCACGATATTGGGCTCCAGTTGCCGTACTACCTCGGCGGCTGTGGTGGCATTGATGGTGGATACCCCACCCACCGGCACCAGCAGAACATCGACCTTGCCCAGCTCTTCTACCTGCTCGTCGGTGAGGGCATGCCCCAGGTCGCCGAGATGGCAGATAGATATATCGTCTATCTCTATGAGGTAGACAGTGTTTTTGCCCCTCAGATTGCCCTTATCTTTGTCGTGGAAGGTGGCGATGCCGATGATAAGGACGTTGCTTATCTCGTACTCGCCGGGCCCGGTGACCTGCCTGGGACTGCCACCGACGCCCTGGATATTCGAGTGTCCCGGGTGCTTATGACTTACGGTTATAATTTGGGCGGTGGGCTTGCCCGGGGAGTAGCCCAGGTCGGACGAGAATGGGTCGGTGATGACGGTAGCCTGTTTCCCTTTGAGCCGAAAACAGGAGTGTCCTAGCCAGCTAATCTCCATAATTATCAGCGTAATTCTATCACGAGCCAGCTTTCAGGGTCAATTCTTTATCAGAACAACCTCACCCCCTTAATCCCCCTCTCCTTACAAGGAGAGGGGGAGATAGAAGAAAGAGGGGATTTGCCCCTCTTAAACTCCCTTTTACGGGTGATAATCAGGAGATAGAGGGGGGAGACTATAATGGAGGGACTGCGCCCCTCCAAACCTCCCGCTTTTATAAATGCGAAGCCCCTCTTAGACTCCCATTTAATTATTATGCCAAGTTAAAGAGTGCCCGAAAAAAGCAAGAGTTATATGATGGATATAAGAACAGGGGAGTATGAGGGGGCGGTAGACCCCTCAAATATAAATTCCCCTTCCCCTTATCAAGGGGAAGGGGATAAAGGGGATAGGGTTAATCCGATTAAGAGTAAAGACTGCGATAACAATCGTTATAATTTATCAGCTGGATAATTAGCTTGGTGTGGTGGCTTATGATAGTGGCAGTTGATTGACATTGTGGTATGATATTCTCGGGATGAGATATGCTTTGATAGCCGATATTCACGCCAACCTGGCCGCTTTTACCGCCGTGCTTGATGATATCGAGCACCGGGGAGGGGTGGCGGAGTTGTGGTGTCTGGGGGATATCGTCGGCTATGGGCCCGACCCCAGCCAGTGCATTGAGCTTTTACGTCAGCATAAGCATATCTGTGTCGCCGGCAATCACGACCTGGCCGCTATCGGCAAGCTGGCGCTTGCCGATTTCAATCCCGATGCCGCCGTTGCCTGCCGCTGGACGGCACAGCAGTTGAGTGCCGAGGACATAGAATATCTCGGCGGTCTGCCCACGGTTATCGAGAGGGATGACTTCACCCTGGTGCACGGTAGCCCCAGGGAACCGGTGTGGGAATATCTGGTATCCACGGGTAGTGCCCGGGAAAGCTTCGGCTACTTCAAATCGAAGTTCTGCCTGGTGGGGCATTCCCATATGCCCCTGATATTCAGACAGGGTGAGGATGGTAGCTGTTCTTTTGTTGCCCTGACGACCGGTATCGGACAGGTGTTGGGCAAGAGCCGGATGATTATCAACCCCGGCGGCATCGGACAGCCACGGGACGGCGACCCCAGAGCTAGCTACGCTATATACGATAGCGACTCGAGCGTGGTTCGGCTCTACCGCGTCGCCTACGATATTAACGCCACCCAGGTGAGGATGACGAAGCATAACCTGCCGATGCGCCTTGTCGTTCGCCTGGATCACGGAGTGTAATGGTGCCGGTTAAACATGGCCGGGGTTATGACAGTGCTCTGCTCAACCAGACGAAGCGACTGCTAAGCCGCCTTGACCTGAAAGCCAAAAAGAGACTGGGGCAGCACTTCCTGGTTGACCGGGAGGTGCTGGCAAGGGTGGCTGAAGCCGCCGGGCTTACCTCTAGCGATGTTGTCATAGAAGTAGGCCCCGGGCTTGGTGTGCTGACCGGAGAGCTTGCCGGGAAGGCAGGTCGGGTGATTGCCGTCGAGCTGGACGACAGGCTGGCTGGCATACTAAAGCAGAGGTTGGCTTCGGCCGGGAATGTAACCATCATCAACGGGGATATACTCAGGCTTGAGCCGTCGGCTTTGGTAGGAGATAAGCCTGTGGAATACAAGGTGGTCGCCAACCTGCCTTACTATATCACCTCGGCGGTAATCCGCCATTTTCTCGAGGCTTGGCTCAAGCCCCGGCTGATAGTGGTTATGGTGCAGAAGGAGGTGGCTGAGGCTATCGTGGCTGAGCCGGGTCGGATGAGCCTGCTGAGTGTCAGCGTCCAGTTCTACGGCAAGCCGGAGATAGTGGGCTATGCGCCTGCCTGCTGCTTCTATCCGGCGCCGGAGGTCGATTCGGCCATTCTGAGGATTAACGTATATTCCCGGCCGGCGGTGGCGGTTGACGACCGGGATGGCTTTTTCCGGCTGGTGCGGGCTGGCTTTACTTCTTCTCGCAAGCAGCTGGCTAATTCCCTGGCTCTGGGGCTGGGACTGCCCAAGGCTGAGGTGATGCCTTTACTGGAGACAGCGGGTATAATGTACCAGCGGAGGGCTGAGACCCTGGCTCTTGAGGAGTGGCAGCGGCTGTGGCAGGTATTGAGGGATAGGCAGAAATGGTAACGGTTGTGGCGCCGGCCAAGCTGAATCTGACCCTTGAGGTTCTGGCTAAGCGCAGTGACGGTTTTCACGAAATCCGCAGCGTTATCCAGACGATAAAGCTCTGCGACCGGCTCGACCTCCAGCCGGGTAAGAAGATGGTCTTCAGGTGCGATGCCCCCGGCTGGCTGTCGGAGGAAAGTCTGGTACCCAGAGCCGCCGCTTTGCTTAAGGAGACCTCAAGCTACGCCGATGGGGCAACTGTAGAGCTGTCCAAGAAAATCCCACTGTTATCGGGTTTAGCCGGTGATTCAAGCGATGCCGCCGCCGTTCTTATCGGGCTTAACAGGCTCTGGGGGTTGGCGTATTCGTTGGGGGAGCTGGCACGGTTAGCCTCGCAACTGGGCTCGGATGTCGCCTTTTTCCTCTTCGGTGGTACAGCTCTGACCCAGGGCAGGGGGGAGGTGGTGAGCCCGCTACCTCCTTTGCCCGGCATGTGGGCTGTCCTGCTGATGCCTGATGTGCCCCGCTCCGCCGGCAAGACGGGGCGTCTGTATGCCAGCCTGAAGAGAGAACACTATAGCAGTGGACGGGCAACGGAAGAGCTGGTGGCACTGCTGACCAGGGGGGGCGATGTGGCGCCGGATAACCTGTTTAATGCCTTTGATAGGGTTGCTTATGATATCTTCAAAGGGCTTGATAGCTACCGGGAGCGTTTTTTAGAGGCCGGGGCTGGCAGTGTCCATCTGGCCGGCTCGGGCCCGGCACTGTTTACCCTGGTCAAGGACAGGGCTCAGGCTGAGAAGGTATATGACAATCTCAAGGGACAGGGGCTGGAAGCCTATCTGGCGGAGACGATGGAGGCTGTCGACCGCCTGGAATAGATAACGGAGTTAAGAAATGATAGTAGAGTCGGTGGCGGCAGTTATTTCAGGCTATTTGCTGGGCTCTATCCCCTTTGCCTATATAGCCGGTCGCCTGCTGAAGGGGGTGGATATCCGCCAGGTGGGTGGTGGCAATGTCGGCGCCACCAACGTCATGCGGGAGGTGGGCACAGCCGCCGGCATCGGTGTCTTTGTTGCCGATGTAGGCAAGGGTACCCTGGCGGTGCTTATTGCCCAGTGGCTCGGCGTTTCTCAGGTAATCGTCTTTGTTACCGGTCTGGCGGTGGTGGTGGGGCATAACTGGCCTGTATTTCTCAAGTTCAGCGGCGGCAAGGGTGGGGCGACCACCATCGGCGTTTTCTTCGCCCTGGCGCCCGCGCCGGGTGCCATTAGCTTTGGCATAATGTTGCTGCTTGCCTTCATTACCAGCAACCTCAGGCTGGCGATGGGCATCGGTATCGCCTTTCTGCCCCTTATTATCTGGGGGTTTGGCGGGGAGGTCAACCTCATAATCTACTCGGTTGCCCTGCCACTATTTACCGGTCTGCGGGCTCTGCCGGCGGTGATACGAAGCCTGAGAAACCCGGAAGAGAGGAAGAACTTTATCTTCGATAGGGAGCACAAGCCGTGGCAGAGGAAGAAGTAAGTAGAGGGGCAAGGAGAGTCATTTTAGTTTTGGTTTTTTATCCAAGACTTCCTTCAAAGGAATTTCAATTACACAAAAGGCGTTTTTTCTCAGAGTTGTAAATTGACCCTTATCTCTACCAGACCTTTGCATCACCCGTACAGGTGCTATCTTAAATGCCTCTACAGCAATTTTATCGCCTTTTAATGCATCCCCTTGATTACGATATGTTGGCATCTAAGCCTATTTCCCTACTTTTCTGTAATTCATTACAAATATCAACAACTATTTCAAGGTCTAATTGTAGTTCTTGAGCAATGTCAGAGTAATAAAGCGTTCGCCCCGTAGAAAAGAGATTGCGTATTTCCTCTTTTGCTTCTTCTCTTGAAATCTCTCTAAGTACAATTACCCTTTCTTCTGGTATGTAAGATTCAATGTTTGCTAGGCGTTTTTCAATTGCTAATATACTCATTTTTAAGAAATAGTTCTCAGCCAGTAGCTGTGCATTATGTTGTTGAAGCCAATCAGATGACGATATGCTTGTAGTAAACACTGGGGAATCTACAATGCCAGCAAACAGCCTCTCTTTGAATTCAATCATTTCACTAGGCATTCCAACAGATGACTCAGTAGCAGAGCTACCAATAACTAAAGTATTTTCGTCGAACTTTGAATATATGTTTCTCATTAAACCTAGCTCTGATATAGTCCCTGATGCTCCTTGTTCAAGCATTCTTACATAACTCCTTAACAATTGTTTCGGCTTTTTCTAACGTCACTGATTGCATACTTAATCTTTCCTTAACTTCTTCTAGGCTGGCTATATTAGAATGAAAGTTAAAAGTTGCTCGAATTTGTTGTTCTTTAACCAATGATGGCGATACTAAAAAGGTAACTATAAATTTCTCGAACTTAAATACTACTGTAGCTCCAAGCTCGTAGGTTGCTGAAAATAACTTGCTAAGCTTCTCATTGTCAGGAGAAAAGATAGTGCCTAAATCACAGTTTTCTCTAGAAAAGGTATAATGGTAATTAAGCCCTAGACCTTTATATGGAGTTTCGGGAAGGATGTCGACAAATTTCGTTGCGATAGTAATTAGTTTATTCAAAGTATCTCGGTTTATTTTTTTAGTTGTTATTTGAAGTTTCCTTTCATCGACCACTAGGCTTAAATCCTCACTCTCGATAAGGGCAAAAACGGGGGTATGAATAAAATTACTGACAGTATCAGTAAATATGCCTTTCTGGTAGAGCCATTCTTTAGATATAATAGATGGATTATAGTTTGAGGCTAGGACAACAACATTTGCACTATTTGGTGAAATCATTTATAAAAGTTTGGGAGTTAAAAGTTACCCTTAAGTATTATAACATAATTACTTGATTTACACCTATACACCCTTTATCACTTTTTGTCAATACCACCTATATTTATGAAATTTATTAACTATATCCTCTCACCAGCCCCTCCTCATCTTCCCTCGTCCTGACCTTGCCGTCCAGCCGTGCATCGATTAGCTGGCCAAGAAGTTCTTTAATGCGTGGACCTTGAGGAACCCCCATCTTTATCAGGTCGTCGCCGGTGAGTATCGGCTTTACCGTGTGTAGCTTATCCAGATATAGTTGAAGGTGCTGGCGAGCCTGTGGCAAGTCGCTGGCGATGAGGTTGGCGGTTAACGACTGCGTTGAATAGCCTTCGAGCAGGTGATGGACGGCACTTGGCTTTAGTTTGGAATCAGCCAACTGTGATATCTTGGCTTTGATGCTGGCGGTATCCTGCAGGGTTTTAGCAAGCGTCTTGGGTAATCTGAGGTATGAGATAAGTTTATCCCTCGGCTTGTTATCCAGTTTGTAGGTTAACAGTGCCAGATACAGACCTACCGGGGGGCGGCTGGGTGAGCTTGCCTCTCGCGCCTGGCGGAACTTTTCTGCCAGCCAGCCGTTGCCTTTCAGTGCCGGCTCCAGTTTTGCCAGGACGCCCAGTTCACTAGCGCGGCGGAAGACCTTCTCCGGGAACTCCTCCTTGAGGATACACTCAAGTTCATAGCGGATGCGGTCGCCGCTTATGGTGTCCAGCATGGGTATATCTCGTTTCAGCAGGCGGAGGGTTTCCGGCTCCAGCTGAAAATCCAGCCTCTGCTCGTAGCGTAGACCGCGCCAGATACGCGTAGAATCGTCAATGAAGCTCTTTTGGTGCAGGAAGCGTATCATCCTACCCCCCAGGTCTTTTTGCCCGCCGTACGGGTCAATCAGGCGTCCGTAACCTTTGGGGTTGAGACCGATAGCCATAGCGTTGATGGTAAAGTCGCGGCGGCGGAGGTCGTCGCTCAGGGAGCCGGGCTTTACCATGGGCAGGGCGCCGGGTTGGGCGTAGCTTTCCTTGCGGGCGGAAGCCAGGTCGATGCTCCACCCGTGCCAGACAATCTTGGCGGTGTTAAAACGCTTATGGACGGTGATTTTCCCGGTTTCGTCGTCCGATAGCTCACGGGCGAGGGCTATGGCGTCGCCCTCCACTACCAGGTCGATGTCGAGGTTGGTCTTGTCTAGCAGCAGGTCACGCACGATGCCGCCGACAAGATAAAGTCTTTCCCCTTTGCTATCAGCCAGCCTGCCGGCATCTTGGATAAAAGCAAACAGTCCGCCGGGCAATCGCTTCTCTATTTTCCGGGTGAGGTTATCGCTTTTAGCCATTATTTTATCCAGCCTTAGAAGTAGTCCGCATTATAGCACAGCTTTCGGCGGCAATGTTTTCGTCTTCTTGCGGTGCGGGACTACCTCACTCCCTTTAATCCCCTCTCCTTGTAAGGAGAGGGGAAGTTTAGTTTGGAGGGACGCAGTCCCTCCAAACCTCCCGCTATGTCCTACCCCTAGAAAAATAGGGATAGGCATACCATAAAAACTGGGGTAGACACGCTACAGAAAAGCAGGGGAGTTGGGGGGCTGCCGCCCCTTAAATAAAACATTCCCTCTCCCTTTGGCAAAGGGAGAGGGATAAAGGGTGAGGGATTTATAATAATTTAGCCCCCTCTTTAACTTATATTCCCCTTCCCTAACAAGGAAAGGGGTCAGGGGATATGTTGTTTTTATCAAAAAGGAAAAGTTACCGCTGCATTCATTCTGTTGCCATAGACCTCCTGTTCTCTTATAATGAGACCTCAGGACTTAAAGTATGAAAGTTGTTGCTATTGTGGGTATGGCTGGAGCCGGTAAGACCGAGGTCGCCAGGCTGTTTGAGAAGGAGGGGTTTGCCCGGATAAGGTTTGGCGATATAACCGACGAAGAAGTCAAGAAGCAAGGCTTGAAGCTAAACGAGGAGAACGAGCGCCGTGCCCGGGAGTCGCTCAGAAAAAGGTACGGCATGGCGGCTTACGCCATGCTTAATCTGTCACGGATTGACCTGGCTTTGAAGCAGACGCCGGTGGCGATTGATGGCCTCTATTCCTGGGAAGAGTACACCTTTCTGAAAAACTACTACCAGGAGCGGTTCTGCGTCGTCGCTGTCTGGGCATCGCCGAGAACCAGGTATGCACGATTATCAACCAGAGGTGAGCGTCCGCTGACCGAAGATGAAGCTGCCGGGCGGGACAGGGCAGAGGTCGAGGGGGTTAACAAAAGCGGGCCTATCGCTATGGCTGACTTCACTATCCTGAACGAGTCCACGCTGAAAGAGCTGAAGAAGGAAGTGAAGAAGACGATTTCCATTTTGAGGAGGCATGATTGAAAAGACCGGATACCGATGAATATTTCCTTAAAGTAGCCGCCGTGGTCGCTGAGCGCTCCACCTGCCGCCGCCACCACATCGGGGCGGTGGCGGTCCGGGACAAGCATATTCTGGCTACCGGTTACAACGGCGCCCCGGCCGGTTTCAAGGACTGCCTTGAGCTGGGCTGTCTCCGGGATGAGCTTGAGATACCATCCGGGGAAAGGCATGAAATCTGCCGGGCTATTCACGCCGAGCAGAATGTCATCATTCAGGCCGCCCTCCACGGCGTCAGCCTTGAGAGCAGTACTATATACGCCACTCATACGCCGTGTGTCCTGTGTGCCAAGATGCTGACCAATGCCAAGATAAAGCGTTACGTCAGCTTCGGCAGGTACAACGACGATGCTTTTACCCAGCTGTTCCGGGAGGCTGACATAGGGCTTGACATAAAAGATAAACCGTCATCACAGATAGAATGCCTGGAATAATATTTATAATATTATTGCCTTAAACCGTATTATTTGTGGTATAATCGGCACAGTGTTTGCGTTTGAGACAGGTTATGTCCGTACCACAGGCTAAGGTAATAGTCAATCCGGTGGCTGGTGCCAGCACCACCTATCGCAAGTGGCCCCGTATCAGCGAACTACTGCATCATATTGGCTTTGCCTTCGAGTTCCAGTATACCGAGGGTGTCGGCCATGCCATAGAGCTGGCTCGTGAGGCGGCTAGTGGTGGTTGCCAGTTCCTGGTGGCTGTCGGCGGAGACGGCACGGTAAACGAGGTAGCCAACGGTATACTGTTATCCAAGGGATTAAGAAATGCCACTATTGGCATCATCAGCACCGGTACCGGCGGCGATTTTGTCCGTTCGGCGGGTATCGACCGGGACTACATCAAGGCATGCTCATCGCTTACCGGAGCGCAGAGGCGGTTGATTGATGTCGGCGTCGTCGAATACCACAAGGACGGGCAGATTTGCGAGCGTTTCTTTGTCAATTCTGCCGGCGTCGGCTTCGATGCCGCCGTAGCCGAGACCTCCAGTCGCCTGCCCAAGTTTCTGGGCGGCACTATCCCCTATATTATAGGCTTGCTGAAGTCCCTGGTGGGTTATCGGAATAAACAGGTTGTCATGAAGGTGGACGACAGGGAGGAGTCGGGGCGCATATTGAGCGTGGTGGTGGCTAACGGCTGCTACTTCGGTGGCGGTATGCGGGTGGCGCCACAGGCTGATATTGCTGACGGCCTGCTGGATGTCATAGCCGTCGGCGATATGGGGAAGATTGAATTGTTGCGGGCGTTCCCGACGATATACAAAGGTACCCACATACACCACCCCAAGGTCAGGATGGAGAAGGCGACCCGGGTTGCCATAGGCTCCACGGAGAAGTTTCTGGTTCACGCCGATGGCGAGTTTCTGGGCGAAGGCCCGGTATCCTTCCGCCTGATGCCGTCTGCCTTGAGCATCGCCGTCTAGACGGGGGAAAGGCGGCTCTAGTCTATGTTCTCTTTCTGGTAGATGCCCTGGTAGCCTTGTGTCTGGTCCGTCAGCCGGAAGAAAACAAGCTGAATGACTCTGGCGTTTCTCTGCAATTGAAACCCCTGGGGATGATAGACGACCAGCAGGGACTGGGAGCGTCCCGAGTAGCCGGCATCCCATACCGCAGTGTTTACCGTAACGCCACAGCGGAGCAGGCTCGACCTGGGTGTCGCCAGTGCCATAATGTTTTGGGGCAGGTGGACAACCTCGTTATAGGTGATGCTGTAGATGCCGGGTGCCAGCTGGATGAAGCCCAGCCCGTCGAATACCAGCGGCGATAGAGTAGACACCACTCGCTGGCTGTTGCTGGCGGCTACCTTGCCCGGCGACTGGAGCATAGCCACCTCTCGCAAAGTAAGGTCAACGCCGTTGGGCTGTAGCTGTTCTTCGAGGTTGATACAGCCTTCTATTAAAGGCGGCTCCTGTTTAAGTAATCCCTGTATATCTTTTTTTGTCAAAACGGTTGTCATATCAAATATCAATCAATATAAAAGTGGCGGCTTTTGCCGTTAATTTTAGCTTCTCCTCCCCTTTTTATCAATTTAGATAGGCGATGATATGCGATACTCAAAGGTCTAAAAAGTATGCGAGAGCTCCATTACTAGCATATCAACATACTCCCCGCTAGGGAGTAACCATGAATCCTTAAGAAGTTCTGCCCTCCGAAAGCCTATCTTTTCATAAGCTTGAATAGCTCTTTGGTTAGACGGAAAGACGGTCAGGCCAAGCAAAGTAAGCCCAAGCTCATTGAAAGCGTAGTCTATCGCCTTCTTTAATGCTTCTGTGCCATATCCCTTCCCACGATACTCCCTGTCCATGATAGCAATTCCAACCTCAGCCCGGCCTTCCGCCTTATTGATACCTTTAATTGATACATAACCAATGGCTTTATTGTTAGTAGCAAGGATTATACTGAATACTATTACTTTCCCATCTTTTAAATTTGGCAGACTTAATACCCGAGAGAAATCAATGAACCTGTCCTTCTCGTTAGGGCGGAATGGTTTCCACCCCATAGTGGCAATCAATTCGGGATCATTAGAGAGTGACATGTAGTGGTGGATATGTTCATCTTCCATGGGGGATAAGTGAATTCTATCCTCAGTTTTCACTCTGGCAGTTTACCACAAGGATGACTGCCTGAGGAAGCTGTCACCAACAAATGGCATAGGCTAATAAAAAAAGTGGCAGCGATTGGATTTGAACCAACGACCAAGGGCTTATGAGTTCCAGCCTCTGCCTCTTCTACTTGGGGCATTATGTTCTCTTAGACTTCTTCTTAGTATAGGGTTGCTTTATTGTGTCTTCAAAGAAATTTGCTAATACCGACCTACCGAAATTCATTAATGCACCAACCAGTATCTGGGAAATTCTAAATAACCAGCCAGTACTGAATAGAAGTAGCGCAAGCAAAGACAATATTACTATCTCTAATACGCCCATTTGAAAATCCAGAAGAGTTTGGTAGTTATTATTATACAATACTTTCGATTGAATAGTTATCTTTTACTGAATTCTAACTAGTGTCACAACCACTTAAAAGTTCTTCAATACGTTGATTGCATTTATTTATTGGCTTTTTTATTTTATTTATGGTATCTATATTTCCCCTGTTACTACCTTTAAGTGCTATTAAAGACTGGCTTTTTATACACTCTTTTAAACTTGTAATCATACCTCTATTATTTTGTAAACATAAAGCTCCAAATTCTTTGATTGTATTCGATAGAAGACTATCAGTTACTTTAGCACCTGCAAGAGTTAATTCTCTTGTGGTTTCCCCTAGATTACTATAAATCTTAAGAGCTTTCTTCAGTTCGTTCTTCCGTTCGGCTGAATCCTTAGATTGTGAAGCTATATTCATTTGGAAGGTTGCTTCAGTTAGTAAAATATCGAATTCGTACAATAAGTGTCGGAGTGGCTCCAAATAAGTTGCCCGAACCTTAGTAAGCCTCTCACGTATAGCTTCTTCTTTTTCATGTTGCATACGAGCATGCAAACGTTTATCTGCTGATTTATTGGTAAAAATTAGTGCACCTAGTGAAGCGATTAAGGTGGCAAAAGCTGTAATAAGCGCAACAGACACTATATCAGACATCATTCACCTCCTACGGATAGGATTATAGCATCCATTTATGCTGAAAATAAACAAGTGGCAGCGATTGGATTTGAACCAACGACCAAGGGCTTATGAGTCCCCTGCTCTGCCACTGAGCTACGCTGCCATTATGTCCTGATTTTAGCTTTATATCAGCCCCTGGTATTGTATAATCCTGTTGCCGTGTTGTCAATTTCAGGGAGATGATTTGCTCGGGCTGGGTAGACTTTATCGTCCCCTTTTTTCGTATTCGGGGCACCAGGTAGCGTTGGGGCGTTCCGGGTTATGGCATGCCCCGCGCCAGTTCCACTTGCAACTATCGCACAGGAATATGTTCATACCCAGCGCCTTCTTTATCCTGAGAATAATCCTGTGTCTTAGAGGGGGCTTCATTTTTATACCAGGTTGGAGTAAAATATACTGTTTATAGTATATCAGGTCAGGTGCTATCGGGCAAAGATGTGATAGAATAGGCCTGTCGGCTTTGGTGAAAGGATAATCTGTCATGGCTGCACCCAGTGTAAAGAATGAAAAACAGCTGAATATGGAATCGCTGACCTGGGGCGACCTGACCTGGGTTGATATCGTGCCGCCGACGGAGAGGGAGACTGAATATCTGGCGCAGAATTACCCCTTCCACCCCCTTGATTTGGATGACACCATCAGCCGAATCCAGCGACCCAAGATAGATGAATACAAGGACTACCTCTTTTTTGTCTTCCACTTCCCGATATACCGCAAGCAAGAGCAGGTGCTTACCTCCAGCCAGGTATCCGTGTTTATCGGCCCCGACTACCTGATTACCCTGCATAAAGGCGAGCTCAAACCGCTGGTAAAGCTGTTCAGGGAGTGCCAGCTTGATGAAGAGTCGCGGCAGGAGTACCTCGGTCAGGGTTCAGTTTTTCTCCTGTACCGTATACTTGACCGGCTGGTTGACTATTGCCTGCCGATATTGGACAAGGTTGGTGATGGCATCGAAGAGGTTGAAGACCACATATTCTCTGACAGGCAGCGAGGCACGGTAAGGGAAATCTCGCGGCTGCGGCGCGATGTTATCGCCTTTCGCCGCATCATCTGGCCGATGAGGGCGGTTGTCGGCAGTCTGGAGCCCAAGGTACGCCGTTTTATCAATACCGACCTGGCTGTCTACTTTGGCGATATGGTCGACCATCTGGACAAGATATGGGACGGCCTGGACGAATACAAGGAAATAATCGAGGGCTTGAGCGATACCTACGACTCGCTGGCGACCAATCGCACCAACGAAGTCGTCAGGATACTGACCATCATTGCCACTGTTCTGCTGCCGGTTACCGTGGTCGCTGCCGTTTTCGGTATGAATATCTCCCTGCCCTTTATGGATTCGGAATATGCCCTGCTTTATGTCTTCCTGATAATGCTGGTTATCATCGTCGGTATCCTGTATTTTCTCCGTCGTATCCGTGTCATCTAGTGGTGGCTTTTTGCTGGCAGGGGCTTTGATAATGAATATCTCTCACCGGTTTGTGGTTATTGCCGCCATCTTTGTCACCTGCCTTATCACCGCCAATATCATTGCCGTCAAGGTGATAAGCCTGGGCTCCGTCTTTCTGCCGGCGGCTATAATCGTTTTTCCGATAAGCTATATCTTCGGGGATATCCTCACCGAGGTCTACGGTTATCGCTGGGCGAGGCGGGTCATCTGGCTGGGTTTTTTGTGTAATCTCATCTTCGTTTTCTTTGCCTGGGTGGGGCTCAAGCTACCATCAGCTTCATTCTGGGAGGGGCAGGTAGCCTATGAGACTATCCTCGGCTATGCACCCAGGTTGCTGGTCGCCTCCTTTAGCGGCTACCTGGTGGGAGAGTTCGCCAACTCCTTTATCATGGCCAAGATGAAGATAAGGACAAAGGGTCGCTGGCTGTGGGCGAGGACTATCGGCTCGACGGTAGTCGGGCAGGGGCTGGATACGACCATATTCATTATCATCGCCTTCATCGGCACCACTTCCTTCACCCCGATAATGATTCTTTACCACTGGCTGGCGAAGACGGCCATTGAAGTCTTAGCTACTCCGTTCACCTATGCCACCGTCAACTTCCTCAAGAAAAAAGAGGGCATTGATACCTATGACTACAAGACGAGCTTTAACCCCTTTGCCATCCAGAATTAGGGGCTGGTGGCGGCTTTAAGAGGGGACAGGGTTTTAGCCGATGAAGATTAGCTTTCTCGGGGCGCACAACACCGAATCGCGGGATACCAGGCTGGTCAGCCTGCTGATTGACGACGTTCTGGCTCTGGATGCCGGTGGGCTTACCTCAAGCCTATCCTTTGCAGAACAGCTAAGGCTTAGGGCAATCTTAATTACCCATCAGCACTACGACCATATCCGGGATATTCCGCTTATAGCCATGAACCTTTTTCTCCGGCAGGCTAAAATTGACGTCTACTCCATATCGTCGGTGGGCGATGCTCTTGCCGGTTATCTGCTGAATGACAGCCTCTACCCGAAGTTTCTGGATAACCCCGAAGGTAAAGAGACCATCAGCTTCCATACGGTGGAGCCTTACCAGGTGATGCAGATTGAGGGCTACAGCGTGCTACCGGTACCGGTGGCTCACTCCGTGCCTGCCGTCGGTTATCAGGTTACCTCGCCCGATGGCAAGGCGGTCTTATACACCGGGGACACCGGGCCCGGGCTGTCCCACCTGTGGCAGTATGTAACACCCCAACTGATGATTACCGAGGTTACCGCCCCGGACAGGTACCGGCAATTCGGCGAAGAAAAAGGGCATCTTACACCAGGGCTGTTGAAGGAAGAGCTTTTAAGCTTTCAGAAGGTAAAGGGTTACCTGCCAGACGTGGTTACCGTCCATATGAACCCGGAACTGGAGGCGGAGATTGCGGCTGAGCTGGCTAACGTGGCTGAAGAGCTGGGGAACTCGATTACGCTGGCTTATGAAGGCAGGCAGGTGTCCCTGTAAGTTTAGAGGGGGTGAGGCAGATAAACGCCGTCCGGTTTATAGTCGACCATAACGTAGGCAAGCTGGCCAGGTGGCTGAGGATGATGGGCTACGATACCCTGTTCTTCAACGGCGATGACGACTCCAGGATGATTGCTATCGCTCTGGCTGAAGGCAGGGTGATACTAACCAGAGACACCCGTATTATGGAAAGGCGGCTGGTAACCACCGGTCGGCTTAGGGCTATCCTTATCGGTTATGAAACGCCTGAGTTACAGATAAAGCAGGTAATAGAGACCCTGAACTTGGACATTCATTTCCGGCCTTTTTCCATATGTCTGGAGTGCAACCAGCCACTGGCTGAGAGGAGCCGGGAGCAGGTCAGGGAGCGGGTGCCGCCCTATGTTTTCCAGACGCAGGAGAAGTATATGGAGTGCCCTGCCTGCCATAGAATCTACTGGCGGGGTACCCACTGGCGGGCGATGACCCGGAAGCTGGAGAGGTTTATGTCATATCAGGGAAGGGAGAAATAGAATGGATGTCTATGAAGCGGTAACCAGACGGCGGTCGATAAGGAGGTTCAAGGATACTCCGGTAGCCTATGACATTCTTGAGAGGTGTGTAAATGCCGCCAGGCTGGCGCCGACGGCTATGAACAGCCAGCTCTGCGAGCATGTCATCGTTGATGACGAATGGCTGTTGCCCCGAGTGCTTGATGCTGTATCTATGTGGGCTGGGGTGCCTAGACCAGAGGATGGATGGTCTACGGAGCGACGGCCTAAAGCCTATATCGTTACCCTGGTAAATACCGGGCTGGCGGTGGGGTTGGGTGTCGGCAAAAGAAACGCCGATTACGATGCCGCTCTGGCGGTGGAGAATATGGTGCTAGTGGCTCAGGAGCAGGAGCTGGGTAGCTGTGTAATAACTGGTATTAACCGGAAAAAGCTGAAGCGGGCGCTGAACATACCGGATAGGTATGAAATCGCTATACTGCTGGCGTTAGGTTTTCCCGATGAAAGCCCGGTCTTGGAGGTAGCCGCCGGCTCAATTGAGCGCTGGGTTGACGATAGGGGGGTACTTCACGTACCCAAGAGAAGGCTGGAAGATGTTCTGCACCGGAACCGCTTTCCGGAGTAACAGGTTGACCGCAAACCTTGATGTTTTTACACTTCAGCGTTACCATATACCTGAGGAACTGATATGAAAGTTTTAAATGCTGACGAGATGCGGCGGGCGGAGCAGGAGTGTGCCGAAGCCGGCATCTCTACCGATATGCTCATGGAGAACGCCGGCAAGGCGGTAGCCGACAAGGTCCAGCAAGTCCTGTTTGGTGTTTACCGGAAACACATCCTCCTACTGATAGGCCCGGGCAACAACGGCGGTGATGGCCTGGTTGCCGCCCGGCACCTCCACGACTGGGGGGCAAAGGTTCACCTTATACTCTTAGGGCGGGGGGTGGAAGATGACCCGAACCTGAAGCTGGTCCGGGAGCGTGGTATAGATTGTTATCAAGACCTGACTAATCTTGACAGGCTGCTGCCGTCAACCAGTGCCGTCGTCGATGCCATGTTCGGCACCGGCAGGAGCCGCCCGCTTGGAGGGGTTTTCAAACAAGCGCTGGAACGGGTGGCTGAGGCTAAGAAGGGGAGGCAGGGGTTAAAGATAATCGCCCTGGACTTACCCTCCGGGCTTGACGCCGATACCGGCGACTGCGACCCGGTGTGTCTCTGCAGCGACTATACCATTACTCTCGGTTTCCCCAAGCCGGGTCTGTACAACTCGCCCGGGGCGGGAAGGGCTGGCTTGATAACCGTAGTCGATATCGGCATCCCTGAACACCTGGCAAAAGGTGTAACGACAGAGCTAATCACCGATGAGTGGGCTCGGTTGGCATTACCAAAACGCCCCCTCGAAGCCAACAAGGGCAGCTTCGGGCGGGTGCTGGTGGTTGCCGGCTCGATAAACTACGTCGGCGCCGCCTATCTGGCCTGTAGCGGTGCTTACAGAGTCGGCGCCGGGCTGGTAACACTGGCTACACCTGGCAGTCTGCAACCGATTCTGGCGGCTAAGCTGACGGAGGCCACATACCTGCCGCTACCTGAATCCAGCCCGGGTATCGTTGCCGGGGAAGCGGCTGGCATTGTCCTTTCCCAGTTGGGTAACTACGACGTAATGCTGATGGGTTGCGGTTTGGGACAGAGCGACCAGGCTATAAACCTCGTCAGGTCGGTCCTTCTTCAGAAAGAGAAAGCCCTGCCGCATCTGGTGCTTGACGCTGATGCTATCAATACCCTGGCCAAGATGCCGGGCTGGTGGCGGAAGCTGAACGGTGATGCCGTGCTCACCCCTCACCCCGGCGAGATGGCACGTCTAACCGGGCTATCGGTGGATAAGATACAGTCGGATAGAATAGGTATCGCTAAGAGAGCTGCTTTGGAGTGGGGGCAGACGGTTATTTTAAAAGGGGCTTATACCGTTGTTTCTGCACCTGACGGAAGGTGTCGGATTAGCCCGATAGCCAATGCCGGGCTGGCGTCGGCGGGCACGGGCGATGTCCTGGCCGGGGTTATCGCCGGTCTTCTGGCTCAGGGGCTGAATACATTTGACGCCGCTACGCTAGGAGTCTGGCTGCACGCTAAGGCGGGCGAGACGGTTAAAGCCGAGCTGGGCGATGCCGGTATGGTTGCCAGCGATCTATTACCGGTGTTACCGAAGATAATCAAGGGATTAAAGAGAATATAGATACTACTTATCTATACCTGCCGCCCTTTAAGGAAGGGGGATTAAGGGAGCGAAAGTGATGAAGGGAAACATGTTGTTAGCCATTGATATCGGCAATACCGAGACCACTATGGGTGTCTTTGACGGTGACAAATTGAAGGCTACCTGGCATACGGCGACGGTTATCCACCGCACCGCCGATGAGCACGCCATACTGCTGCTTAACCTGCTGGGTCGCCAGGGTCTTCAGGCTTCTGATGTAAAAGAGGTCTCCCTGTGCAGCGTCGTGCCGCCGATAACCTCCATCTACGAGGATATGTTCCAGCGGCACTTCAACGTCTCACTGCTGGTAGTTGCCGCCGGTATCAAGACAGGGGTATGTATCTGTATGGACAACCCGAGGGAGGTCGGCGCCGACCGCATTGTCGATGCCGTCGCCGCCCATCACCTTTACGGCGGTCCGGTAATCGTTGTCGATTTTGGCACGGCGACTACCTTTGATACGGTATCCGCTAAGGGCGACTACCTGGGTGGAGCCATAGCCCCCGGTATGATTACCGCCGCTGAGGCTATGTCCCGGGAGACAGCCATGCTGCCGCGTGTGGAGCTGGCACGTCCCGGTCGTGTTATTGGTACCAATACCATTGATGCTATGAAATCGGGTATCGTTTTCGGCCATGTGTCTATGGTTGAAGGTATGGTCGCCCGTATTCAGAGAGAGCTGGGTGCCAGAACCAAGGTGGTAGCCACCGGGGGTTATGCCGGATTGATAGCCAGGGAAACGAAGGTGATTGACGAGGTGAACCCCAACCTGACGCTAATCGGGCTGAGGCTTGTCTACCGTATGAACCAGGACTGACCTTGCAGATGACTACTATTTAAGGATAGACTTAAGAACACTGCACCCTAAGGGAATCTTCACTATTCTTGAGGAGATAACATTGCTAGAAGATAAAACCGTAGTGCTGGGCGTAACCGGCAGTATCGCCGCCTATAAAGCGGCTGATATCGCCAGTAAGCTAACCCAGGCGGGGGCCAGGGTTGAGGCGGTCATGACCGACTCCGCCACCAGGTTCATCACTCCGATGACGCTGCGCAGTATCACCAGGCGGCCAGTGGTAACCAGCATGTGGGAGATGGCTTCCGAGTTCAGTATTGAGCATGTGGCGCTGGCGGAGGCGGCCGATGTGGTGGTCATCGCTCCGGCGACGGCCAATATTATCGCCCACCTTGCCGGCGGCATGGCCGACGATATGCTTACCTGCACCGTGCTGGCAACAAAGGCTCCGGTTATTATCGCCCCGGCAATGAACGACAACATGTTCAACAACCCGGTTACCCAGGAGAATATAGAGAAACTAAAGGCGAGGGGCTTTGTTTTTGTTGCACCCGGCTATGGACATCTGGCTTCGGGCAAGACGGGTGTCGGCCGTCTGGCCGATACGGAAGTAATCATCGGCACCATCAAACAGGTGCTGGGCAGGAGCGGTGACCTGGTGGGTAAACGCATTGTAGTTACCGCCGGCGGCACCCGCGAGCCGATTGACCCGGTGCGCTATATCGGCAACCGCTCCTCGGGCAGGATGGGCTATGCTTTGGCTTCAGCCGCCCGGGACAGGGGGGCGGAAGTCAAACTTATCACCACGGTTACCTGCCTGCCGGAGACGGTCGGTATTGATGTCGTTGCGGTTGATACCGCAAAAGAAATGGAGCGGGCGGTCAAAGGTGCCGCTAAGGACGCCGATGCCCTGGTTATGGCGGCGGCGGTGGCGGATTATAAGCCGGAGACTACCGCCAAAACCAAGATTAAGAAAGAGAGTGCCAGTCTGACGCTGGAACTGGTAAAGACGCCAGATATACTGGCTGGAGCAAAGGGAAAATTTATCAAGGTCGGCTTTGCCGCCGAGAGCGAAGACATAGTTGCCAATGCCCGAAAAAAGCTCAAGGAGAAAGGCCTTGGCCTCATCGTGGCCAACGATATTACCGATAAAGACTGCGGCTTCGGCGCCGATACCAATAAAGTTACCATAATAGATAAAGATGGCAAGGTAGAAGACCTGCCCCTGATGACCAAGCGAGAGGTGGCGGATAAGATTTTGGATAGGGTGGCGGGGATTTTAACTAAAAAGGTATTGCCTTCTATTAAACTTAAAGTTGTCCCATCGGCACCGGACTACGGATTTATCTTCATACCAAAAAAGTATAGGCATTTATTCCCTGGCTATAAAGAACGATTTAGCTTAAGCACCGATATTGGAGAAATTACTACATACATTACAGGAGCTCACAAAGGTACGCCTGTTGGAGACCCGAGCGGAGGAAACCGTATCCATTATGGCTTATCCTCGTGGTATCGTGAACATAGTGAGTTACGGGTTGACGCTAGAGCGGTAATCGTGATTAAGGTAATCGAACCTAAAAAGAAGTATCGTCTTCAAATTTGGGAGAAGGAATAGGCTGAATAGAAATATTGGAAAGAACAATGAAGCGATATGTAATGCCCGTCTTGGCTTTAGTTTTAATCGCAAGCTTATTGCCAGTGTTTGGTTGCGGAAG
Source organism: Dehalococcoidales bacterium (assembly GCA_034431095.1). Lineage (GTDB taxonomy): Bacteria > Chloroflexota > Dehalococcoidia > Dehalococcoidales > W693 > W693. The sequence goes on from DAOUDM010000035.1 coordinate 53,446, forward strand.
CGGAGAGGGTATTTCGGAGAAGCGTGTTATAAAGGCTACCTATGATTATTTGATTGATAGAGCTGAAGAACTGCAGGGAGCTGAAGGTTTTCTGGCGAAGGGCCAAATAGATTGGGGATTTCATTCGGCAGTGCTTAATGCTTGGAAGGAAGCTACACTCTCTGATGATGGATCTGGAAAGTCAGTTGAAATTTATCTCGATAAGCGAGATGCAGAAATGGAAGCAAGGAATCAAGCTGCAGGTATACCGAAAGACGCATCTTATAAAATACAAACTTCTTCAAATGCCCTAAAAATGTTAGCTCAGGATGAAGGAAGCGGACTGTGGGCAGTTTCGATAGGCGAATGGGAACTTGGGTTCAATGAAATAACAAACGAGGTTTTCTCTAAAAATAATGAAGCTGCGATACTATTAGAAGAAATCACGCTAAAGATATATCACAATACAAAATATGGTTACTCCATAGACTATCCTCCCAAATGGAATATTCTTGATGTTATAAAAGAGGCGGTCAATATTTCATATGTAAGTTCAGATGCTACTATGGAAAGGGCCATATTTGTTAATATTCTCCCTAAGATTCAGGGGCTCGGACTGAACGATTACGCAGAATGGAGAGTGAATTCCTTTCGTTACGAAGATTACCAGATATATTTGGCAGAAGGTAATCAGAAGGTCAGTGGAATAGTAGCATACATCACCGGACTTAGATTCGAATACCTAGAAATACTAGGAAACTATATAGGCTACGAAGCTCGGTGGTACTTCATTGAGAAAGATGAGAAGATTTGCGAAATACTTACGATTGCAAGGCCAATGCTTTTTAGGACATACTTGTTCGACCCTTATCCAAGTTTTCAATTTTATCCGTAAAAGGAAAGCAGACAATTAATGGTGTGGCTTTTCAACCCTTAAGCGGAGTTCAAAGAGAGGCTTAGCCTCTTTTAAAAACCCCCTCCCCCTCTCCTGTGAGGAGAGGGGGATTAAGGGGGTGAGGTTGTTGTGTTAATAAAAGAGGCCAGGAGGGGATAATTACCGCCTCCGCTCTTTATTATCTATTCCCACCCGCCGCCCTTTTAAGGAAGAGGGATACAGGGGGAGAGCCCCACTGCCCTAAGGAAAAGGGTATTAGGATGAGAATCCCCCACCCTTAAGGAAGGCAAGGAGTGATTTACTAACCAAATCGCAGAGAGGAAGGAATGGCAGAGACACAAAACGAAATGCCCAAAGCCTATGAGCCAGCCGATGTCGAGACTAAGTGGTATAAGTTCTGGCTGGAGAGGGACTACTTCAAGCCCAGGATAGACCCGAATAAGAAACCATTTGTCATCATAATGCCACCACCGAATGTCACTGGCGAGCTGCACCTGGGGCATGCCCTGACGGCAACCCTGGAAGACATAATGATACGCTGGCACCGTATGCTGGGTGAGCCGACCCTGTGGTTGCCCGGCGTCGACCACTCCGGCATCGCTGCCCAGGTGGTGGTGGAGAAATTGCTGGCTGATGAGGGTATCGACCGGCATCAACTGGGTCGGGAGAAGTTCCTGGAAAGGATGTGGCAGTGGGCGAACAGCTGCCGGGAGACTATTTCCAGACAGCACCAGCGGCTGGGAACATCCTGCGACTGGAGCCGGGAGACCTTTACCCTGGATGCGGGACCGAGCAAGGCGGTACGCACTGTTTTTACTAATCTTTACCATAAGGGGCTCATCTACCGGGGGGAGCGGATAATAAACTGGTGTCCCCGTTGCGCTACCGCCCTCTCCGATCTTGAGGTCGACCACCAGGAGCTAGTCGGCAACCTGTACTATGTCCGCTACCCGCTGGTTGAAGACGGCGATAAATACATTACCGTTGCCACCACCCGCCCCGAGACGATACTCGGCGATACGGCGGTAGCCGTTAACCCGGAAGATAAGCGGTTCCAGGCTATGCTGGGTAAAAAGGTCGTCCTGCCGGCGGTAAAAAGAGAGATTCCCATTGTGGCTGACGAGGCGGTAGACCCCAGTTTCGGCACCGGAGCCGTCAAAATCACCCCGGCTCATGACCCGGTGGACTTTGATGTTTCTCAACGGCAGGGACTACCGCTGGTAAATATACTGAACCCCGATGCCACTATGAATGAAAATGCCGGCCCCTATGTCGGGCTTGACCGTTTTGCCTGCCGCAAGGCGATACTAGCCGACTTAGAAAGAGATGGGTATCTGGTAAAGACAGAGCCCTATTCACACTCCGTTGGCCACTGCCATCGCTGTCGCACCGTAATTGAGCCGATAGCCAGCAAGCAGTGGTTTGTGAAGACGGCGCCACTGGCAAAACCGGCTATTGAAGCCGTCACCGGCGGCAGGATAAAGATTATACCGGAGCGCTTCAACAAGGTATACCTCAACTGGATGGAGAATATCCGCGACTGGTGCATCTCCCGCCAGCTATGGTGGGGGCACCGGATACCGGTGTGGTACTGCCGTAGCTGTGGTGAGCAGACGGTAAGCGTTGAGGATGCTACCGCCTGCCTCAGTTGTGGCTCGTCTGATATAGAGCAAGACCCCGATGTCCTGGATACCTGGTTCAGTTCGGCACTCTGGGCTCACTCCACCCTGGGCTGGCCCGACGATACCGAGGACTTTCGCTACTTCTACCCGACCACGGTAATGGAGACCGGCTATGACATCCTCTTCTTCTGGGTAGCCCGGATGATTATGATGGGGCTTGAGGATACCGGCGATATCCCCTTCAGCGTCGTCTACCTCCACGGGCTGATACGCGATGAAAAGGGAGAGAAGATGAGCAAGCTCCGGGGCAACGTGCTTAACCCGATTGACACCCTGGAGAAGTACGGCACCGATGCCCTGCGCTTTGCTCTGACCACGGGAACATCGCCGGGCAACGATATCAAGCTGGCGCCGTCGCGCCTGGAGGCGGGGCGTAACTTTGCCAATAAACTGTGGAACGCAACACGCTTCGTGCTCCGCAGTGCCAGCTCGTACAACGGCGATATGAAAGTCAAACTGCCTTTAGAGTTAACTGAAGACCGCTGGATTGTGAGCCGGCTGAATGCCACCATAGCCGACGCTGACCGCCTGATGCGGGACTATCAGTTCGGGGAGGCGCAACGACAGATTCACGATTTCCTCTGGGGCGAGTTCTGCGACTGGTATATCGAGATGGCCAAGATTCGCCTTGGTGCTGGTTTGGAGGCACCGTCACCGGTGCCGGTGCTAGCGCATGTCCTGGAGATATCGTTACGTCTACTCCACCCCTTTATGCCCTTCCTCACCGAGGAACTGTGGCAGAATATCAGGGAGCGGGCGCCTGTTGGCGGGCAAAAGGCTGACTCGATAATGGTGGCTGCCTATCCGGAGGCAGATAAAACAGCCAGGGACGCGGAGGCGGAGCGGGTGATGGTGGCAATCATAGACATAATACACGCCATCCGCAATGCCCGGGCGGAAAACAAGGTAGAAGCAAGCCGTCAGATTGACGCCCGGATATATGCCGGTGAGCTGAAAACGGCTATCGCCGCTCACACTCAGGCTATCCAGACCCTGGCTAGGGCAAGGGTTGCCGTCATCGACGCGGAGAAAGAAAGGACGACTGAAAATGCCCTGGCACTGGTGTTGCCAGAAGCCGAGGTGGTGATACCGATGGCGAGCATGGTTGACCTCGAGGCGGAGAAGAAGAGGCTGTCGCAGGAGATAGAGCAAACCCAAGCCGAGGTTGCCCGTCTGGAGGTTATGTTAAACGATAAGGCTTTCCTGGCCAAAGCGCCGGCGGCTGTCGTTGATAAAGAGCGTGCCCGGCTGGCAGTCAGGAAGGACAACCTGAGAAGGCTTACCGAGCACCTTGACCGGTTGAAGTCTTAGCTGCCGCCGGTATAGCTACGGCGGGGGTAGAAGATGAGTAAGGCGGCAACGAAGATGGCGTTCAGGACTAACCCGAACCATATGTGGCCAATTTCAATATAGCCCTGCCAGAGGGCGTATAGCGGTGTTATAAACATCAGACTGGCCCACAAAATGGCGAACCTGACACTGTTGATGTTGCGTATCGGGTCAAGGAAGGTCATGGCGAACCAGACTCCGGCGGCAATGAAGGCACTGCCGGTAATAGCCATAAGATAGGACATTTGGTCATTCACAGCCCCGAAGCCGTACAGGTCGGCTATCCTGTCGGGGGCTACCAGGAGAATAATCCCTTGTGTTATGTATATAGCTCCATAGATAACCAGGGCTATCTTAAGGTTAAGGCTGCGCATCTATTTACCTCCTAGCTTGGTGAGTGCCCCATGAGCACTTGCCTGATTAAGTCCAACCATAATCATTATCTGGGGCATTTTGGCATAGTCCCGAGCAATAGTCAATATTTACTGGCGTAACTACCCTGTCCAGCCATAAACTGCTGGCTGGTCGTCCCGGGCGATGGTGATGGCGTTGCCTCTTAGCCACTTGAGCGCCTTCTTGGTGTCGCTGGCGACCCTTGCCTTGTCGCAGTGCTCCAGGCGGTACTTGAACAGCCAGTAGGTGAACTCCTTTAGCTCGGTCAGGCTCGTAGACCTGCTCTTGGGGTAGCCCCTTTCCCGTCGGAACTGCTTCAACAGCTCGGATTGGTTGGTGCCGTATATCCGGTAATAAGCCTCATCGGGCGGGCTGTGCTTCTTGCCCAGCCCCAGCGACCGCCTCTCCTTGTGCACCTCCTCCTCAACCGTCTGGATGAGGGCTTCTTCCACGGTAACGCCGTAGAAGTAGTTAAGGTATTGCTGGTACTTGTGACCGCCGATGGGTTTCTTAAACTCGTCGGCGGCAAGCTTGAGGGGCGGCTTGCCGTGGAAGAGGAGGGCCGTCTTCTCGTCCTCGGGCAACAAGCCGTCCACCTCCCGGCACAGGCGTTCGGCGAGCAACAGCCAGTCAAAGGCTTCGCCGCCGATGAGGTAGCGATACAGCCTGCCGTCTATGGTCTCTTCGGTGGTCTGCCACAGCCCGATAGCCTCCAGCAGAGCGATGTACCAGTGCCTGCCCGAAGCGATAGCCTCTTTGAGATGCCTCACCGCCTCCCCATCCGCCGGGGTGGGGTGAGGGGATTTATTTTGGAGCTGGTTAACTAGCTCTGTCATATTGACAACCTGCGAATCAATCTGCCACTTTCATTATCAAATCCTTTATTTCTTTGGGTATATCATCTTCCGACATTCTCTTTGCTACCTCTTGACCAATTGGGCGCTTCCAAAATGTTCTTGCCTTAGGAATCTTGAGTTTTTCATTCAGCAGCCGCTGAATCTCTTTAACCATACGCTCTTTTTTGTTTATATCATTTTCTGTAAGTTCTAGGCCAAAATTTTCATTTAGGACATGAATAAGAATTGGTGTCGGGTAGCAGTCTTCAATTGTGCCCTCTAAGATGAGCCTGTGCTCCTCGTCTACTGACTGCTTAACTTTATCGCTTGCATGACTGTCTACTATTAAGAATACTGTAGTTTGAGCCTGTTTTATATAATCACTTATGATATTTATTTTGCGCTTGTCATACTCCCCTTCAAGAACTTCAATTCTCACCTTTTTAATATCCACTTCCAGTCTTTCCGCCCAAATTGGCAACACTCCTTCCTCCGTCTCGCCCGCTACAAATAAAATTTTGTTAGGATACCCCCTATCACTTGGTTCAGCTCCTAATAAACCGAAAGCCTCTTGCAGTTCCTTTTCTGTTTTTATCTCTTTAGCCTTTGCTTCTTTAGCCTTCTTTTCTAGGAACCAATTCTTACCAGCCTCTGACATTTTAACGAAGTACTCGGAATGGGTAGCTACAATAATTTGTTTCTTGGTTGCCCATTCCTTTAACAGTTTAGATACTCCTCTTGAAAGATTATGATGTAAGTGTGTTTCAGGTTCTTCAACAGCGATGATAGGCTCATCAGCCGTATGAACTTGGTACACTAGACTGATAGCTTCTTGCTGACCGCCGCCAATGAGTTGGATAGGAAGACGCAAATTCCTTTCACGTGTGGATAATACGGGAACCGAATCCAGCCTTTGTCCGGTAAGCTTTTCAACGGCAGTTTCAATTTCATACCAAGCTCCGAAATCAGTTGAGTTTAGATTTTTGAGCGGCTCAATGATTGTGGATGTGTTAAGGAATGATGAGCGCTCTCCTGGTTCTACTCGTTCATCTCGTGTCGCTGGTATCAATTTCAGCTTACCTTTAATTTTCTCGGTAATCCTATTCTGAACGTATTGAAGCGTTTCACTAGTAACTAATGAAACCTCTCTGCCAAGAAAAGCATCAACATCCTCCTTTGCAGGAGGATTTTCTACGAGGTCAAATTCTTGATTAGCAGCCCAGACCTTGTAGTCTTCCCCGGGAAGCTGTTTAAAGGGAATCTGACCCTCACGGACTAAACTATCGGTGTAATCATCCATGTGGTAAGCAATTTTATTCAAAACAACTAACCGATTGCCTATCAGGTTTGATTGGTTTGCGTTCGGGTCAAATAAGAAAGCTTTCACTTTGCCAGTTGGACGCTTAGTGGCTACTTTACCTATCGATTTGTTTAGCTCTTCTGGCGATACCACAGAGTTGTTTTTCACCAAAGGAACTTTCGCGATATTTATTTGCACAGTCTCCCATGGTGCTTCTGGTTTTGTGATTTGCCTATGGATAGTAAGCTCCTTATAACTATCCCTATATTTTTCAATAACCTTATCTAGCATATCCTCTGGAAATATGTCCCTGCACTCCTCCTCGTCTAGTACTATTTTGGCAATGAATTCTAATGGAACCTTCTTATTATGCCACGAAGTGTCTTCCTGTAGTATTGGGGAAGGTGAACCACCAACAATACTAAAGTCTTTAAAGAACAGGTATAAAGCTTCTAACATGCTCGTTTTTCCAGAACCATTTTCCCCAATCAAGGTTGTGTAGTTACCAAAGTCCACTTTTACTTCACGCAAACTTTTGTAGTTCTTTACTGTAAATTCGACTAAATTCATAGTTTACCTCCATAAGTTATTTTTTATTATACTCCTCCTCACTTCCCACAGCACTTTTTAAACTTCTTGCCACTGCCGCAGGGGCAGGGGTCGTTTCTGCCCACTTTTTTGCCGGTTGTTCTTGGCGGCTTTTGTCCGTCCACGCCGCTGGCATCGGTGGTAGCTGCAGCTATTGCCGTTGCCGGCTTGGGGGGAGGGGTCCCCTTCTTTATGCCCAGCCGAAAGATGGCATGCGCCACGGAGTGCTGGATGGCGGCTAGCAGGTCCTGGAACATCTCGTGGCTTCTTTGCTTGTAGGCTACCAGCGGGTCACGCTGAGCCATAGCCTGTAGCCCGATGCCCTGGCGCATATACTCCATCGCCGTCAGGTGCTCCACCCACAGGCCGTCCATGGTGCGTAGCATCACCAGCCTTTCCAGCAGCCTCATGTTATCGGCGCCCATCTCCTCCTCCCGCCGCTGGTAGAGGGCGTGGGCTTGCTCCATCAGCTTCTCCTCGACCTGATTGGGTTGCATCCGGGAGAGTGCCCGGGCGTTTATTTCCGGGGGCAGGGGGAGGATGGTAGCCACATCGGCGATAAGGCTGTCGAAGGGCTGGTCGTTTTCGTAGTCATTAAGGCGGGCGGCTGCTATATTCTTGATTTCCTCCCCGACCATCGACAGGATATTGGCTTTGAGGTCGGCGCCGCTCAGTATCTTCTTCCGTTCGCCGTAGATAATCTCGCGCTGTTTGTTGATGACGTCGTCGTATTCCACCAGGTGCTTGCGCATATCGAAGTGGTAGCCCTCGACCCGCGTCTGGGCGCTCTCGATGGAGCGGCTGACCAGCCTGTTCTCGATGGGGGTATTTTCATCCATGCCGGCCCAGTCCATAATTCCCCTGATACGGTCGCCGCCGAAGCGGCGCATGATATCGTCTTCCAGGGAGACATAGAAGCGAGAGCTGCCCGGGTCTCCCTGGCGGCCGGCCCTGCCGCGGAGCTGGTTATCGATACGGCGCGCCTCGTGGCGCTCACTGCCGATAACGTGCAGACCGCCGCGCTCGACTACCTTGTTGTGTGTCTCCTGCCACTTCAGCCACTCCGGTTTATTGTCGTTGTCCGGCTCCCTGCCGCCGAGGACGATGTCAACGCCGCGCCCGGCCATATTGGTGGCGACGGTGACCGCCCCCGGCTCTCCGGCCTGGGCGATAATATTGGCTTCCTTCTCGTGCATTTTGGCATTGAGCACCTGATGGGGGATGCCCCTTCTTTTCAGCATTTCGCTCAGTCGCTCCGATTTCTCGATAGATACCGTGCCGATGAGCACCGGGCGTCCCTCTTTATGAATCTGCTCAATCTCGTTGACTTCCGCCTTGAACTTGGACTCCTCGTCTTTGTAGATCTGGTCGGGGTGGTCCTGCCTTATCATCGGTCGGTTGGTGGGGATGACCAATACCTCCAGCTTGTATATCTTGTGGAACTCCTCGGCTTCGGTGACGGCGGTGCCGGTCATGCCAGCTAGCTTGTCGTACATACGGAAGTTGTTCTGGATGGTGATGGTGGCATAGGTGCGGCTCTCCTGCTGTATCTTGACCCGCTCCTTGGCTTCTATTGCCTGGTGCAGTCCCTCGGAGTAGCGGCGCCCCAGCATCATACGCCCGGTGAACTCGTCGACGATGATAACCTGACCGTCCTTGACAACGTATTGCTGGTCTTTTTTATAGAACTCGCGGGCATTGAGGGCGTTTCTCAGGTGGCGCATCAGGTCGGCACTCTCCGGGTCGTAGAGGCTGGCCGACTTGAGTATCCCTTCACGCTTGAGTAGTCTCTCGATGACGTTAAAGCCTTCATCGGTCGGCTCAGCGCTGCGCTCCTTTTCCTTGACCTCGTAGTCTACGCCCGGCTTCAAGCGCTGGATAAGGCGGGTGAATATCTGGTATCTCTGCCCTGCTTCTACGTCGGGGGCACTAATGATGAGCGGCGTGCGGGCTTCGTCGATAAGCAGGTTATCGACCTCGTCGACGATGGCGTAGTTGAGCTGTCGCTGGACACAGCGGGAAAGGTCAACCGCCATATTGTCCCGCAGATAGTCGAAGCCGAACTCGCTTGAGGTGCCATAGATTATATCCGCCTGGTAGGCCTCTTTGCGGGGAATGGGGCGGAAGTGGCGCCAGGGGTCATTCTCCTTGCCCGAATCGTATTTCGGGTCATATATGCAGGCTGGTGTATGCTCATCAGGGCTCTGCATCGGGAAGACACTGGCGACGCTGACCCCCAGGGCGTGGTAGATAGGCCCCATCCAGTAGGGGTCGCGCCGTGCCAGGTAGTCGTTGACGGTAACCAGGTGACAGCCGTTGCCGGTAAGGGAATTGAGGTAGAGGGGCAGGGTGGCGACCAGCGTCTTGCCCTCACCGGTCTTCATCTCGGCGATTTTGCCCTGGTGCAGGACGATGCCGCCGATGAGCTGTACATCGAAGTGGCGCTGGCCTAAAGTCCGCCGTGCCGCCTCGCGAACGGCGGCAAAGGCTTCCGGCAGAAGCTCGTCAAGCGAAGTACCATCTTTGAGCTGTCCCTTGAACCGGTCGGTCTTGCCCCGCAATTCGGCGTCGGTAAGATTATTAAATTCAGGCTCGAGCTCGTTTATACAGGCGACCAACGGCTCCAGTCTTTTGAGTTCCCTCTCGTTGGAATCGCGCAGTCCACCCAGCCATTTAAACATGTCAATCTGCCTCGATCAGCCTCCTGGCTTCATCGGCTGCTTTTTCTGGGACCATAACCCTGACCTCACCCATGCCGTCTACGGTAAAGGCATGCACCGAACTGGCGGCGTGCGACTTAAACAGGCAGGGTATCCCGTTGCTTTCCAGCAAGCCTTTGATAACCTGTGCTTCCAGCTCGCCTTTAGCCTTATATACCTCTATCATCTTCTGCTGGTTACTCAAAGAGAGCCCCGACCGATTGTCCGGTATGAATGCGGTGTATAGCCTCGCCCAGCAATGGTGCTATGGGCAGGATGGTGATTTTATCCAGCGTTCTCTCTCCGTTGACGGGGACGGTATCGGTAACCACTACCTCCCTGACCGGGGAAGAGACTATCCTCTGGATAGCCTGCCCGGAAAATATCGGGTGGGTGCAGCAGGCGTATACTTCCCTGGCGCCACACTCTATCAGTGTGGCGACGGTATTTACCAGCGAGCCGGCGGTATCTATTTCGTCGTCCACGGTAAGGGCGATTCTGCCCTTTACGTCGCCGATAACGTTCAGCGTTTCTATCTGGTCTTTATTACCGAAGCGCCTTTTTTCCATGATAGCCAGTGGCGCATCGAGGCTGTGTGCTAGGTCCCGCGCCCTCTTGGTGATACCGATATCGGTGGCGACCACGACTAGATTGTCCAGTTTTTTCTTCTTGAAGTAGCTGCTCAGGATATTGAGGGCGGTGAGCTCGTCGACCGGTATATTGAAGAAGCCCTGTATCTGGGCGGCGTGCAAATCGACGGTCAGCAGGCGGTTGGCTCCGGCTACGGTCAGCAGGTCGGCTATCAGGCGGGCTGTTATCGGCACCCGGGGCTGGTCTTTCTTATCGGTGCGGGAATAGCCATAGTAGGGAACGACGGCGGTAATGCGCCCGGCCGAAGCCCGTTTCAGGGCGTCCAGCATGATGAGCAACTCCACCAGGTTCTGGTTGACCGGTGAGGAGATGGGCTGAATAACAAAGGTGTCGCGTGAGCGCACGTTTTCCATAATGCGGACGAAGATATTTTCGTTACTGAACTGGAAGACCTCGCATTTGCCCAGCGGTATTTTAAGGTAATCGGTGACCGCCTTGGCCAGGGTGGGGTGGGCGTTGCCGGTAAACACCTTTAATTCATCCATCGGTTTTACTCCCCTCTAAAATGGCTTTTAGCTTGCTTCAGACATATTTATTATAGCATTATTTCCCACCAACCTCACCTCTTTCTTAAAGGGCGGCGGGTGGGTATAGATAATAAAGAAAGAAATTACTATTCATAACAACCTCTCCCTCTTAGTCCCCCTCTCCTTGTAAGGAGAGGGGGAGATATAGAAAGAGGGGCTTCGCCCCTCTTGGACTCCCGACTTTTCTATTTGGAGTATTGTGATATTAACAATCTTCCCTCTCCCTTTGTTAAAGGGTGAGGGATAAAGGGTGAGGGATTTCATAATAGGGATAAAGGGGATAGGGTTCTAAACATCAATCGTCTATACCCGGCACCGGGAAGCGCTGGCACATCTGGGTAACCTCTTCTTTTACCTGCCGCTGGACTTCCAGGTCATCAATATGGCTGATTACCTTTATCACCAGGGAGGCAATGCACTTCATTTCTACTTCACCAAAGCCGCGGCTGGTTACCGCCGGCGTCCCCAGCCGGATGCCGTTGGCTATCCGGGGTGGCTGGGTATTGGCGAAGGGTACCTGGTTTCGGTTGACGACGATACCGGCTCTGCCCAGGGCTTCCTCGGTCTGCTTGCCGGTAACCCCTGCCTGACTGAGGTCTACCAGTACCAGGTGGTTATCCGTCCCTCCCGATATCAGGCGTAGTCCCTGTCGCTTGAGCTCAGTTGCTAGAACCAGGGCGTTATCCAGTATCGCCTGCTGGTAGGAAACGAACTCCGGCTTTAGAGCTTCGTTGAAGGCGATGGCTTTGGCGGCGATAACGTGCATCAGTGGCCCCCCCTGCATCCTGGGGAAGACGGCGGCATCTATGGAGGGCGCCAGCTCCTTGCCGCACAGGATGAAGCCGCCCCGCGGGCCGCGTAGCGTCTTGTGTGTGGTCGAGGTTACCACATCGGTATAGGGTACCGGTGTCGGGTGCAGACCGGCGGCTACCATACCGGCTATGTGGGCTATATCGGCTAGCAACCTGGCTCCCACCAGGTCGGCGATGCGCCGAAAACGCTCAAAGTCGATAATCCTGGGGTAGGCGCTGGCTCCGGTTACTATCAACCTCGGCTTGTGTTTCAGAGCGAGCTTTTCCACCTCCTGATAGTCAATCCGCTCCGTCTCCTGGTTAATCCCGTAGCTGATGAAGTTATACGATTTACCCGAGAAGTTGACTCTGGAACCGTGGGTGAGGTGCCCGCCATGAGCCAGGTCCATACCCAGGACGGTATCTCCGTATTCAATCAGGGCATAATAAGCGGCCATGTTTGCCTGTGCCCCACTGTGGGGCTGGACGTTGGCGTGCTCGGCATGGAACAGCTCCTTGGCTCGCTCTATCGCCAGGGTCTCTATGGTGTCCATGTTCTCGCAACCGCCATAGTAGCGGTGCTGCGGGTAACCTTCGGCGTATTTATTGGTCAGAAAGGAGCCCTGAGCTTCAAGCACCGAGCGGCTGGTATAGTTTTCGGAGGCGATAAGGTTTATGGTTTCCCGTTGGCGTTTGCCCTCGAGCTTGATGGCACAGCTGATCTGCGGGTCGGTCTGGCTTAAAGAACTCATAGCTCTCCTTTTCGGGGCGAAATTAGGCTATAGTGTATTTTACTATTGTTCTGGGGGCATATCAACCTGGGCTTCGGGCAGTTCGGCTTTACGGCGGAACCGGAGTCCTTCGCCCAGGCCGGTGAACCAGAAGGTAAAAATATACAGCAGCAGGCATAACGGTATTGACCAGCAGAGGGCTACCGGAGCGATGATAATAAAAGCGACGGTGTGCAGCAGCAGATAGACAGCTACCAGCCCCCTGCCTATGGCTCTATCCAGTAATGGAGACAGGACTATGGTCAGGCCGATGGCTATCGCCCCTATGGTGGGGTAGAAGTAAAAAAGGTAGGTAACCCTGTCGGTGATGAGGCTGACCGGTATCCAGAACAGGTAGGTGCCGATAAACCAGGAAAGGGGGAATAGAACCGGTGTGTTGCCCCTTACCGCCCGGTAGATGATATATATTACCAACGGCATGATAAATACCCACAGGGTGGGGCTTATCATTCCGGTATAGTGGGGCGTATACCAGTAGGGCATAACTTCGGGTGTTAGAACCCACATCCAGGGGCGGCTGCCGGTCCCCACCTCCACCCAGTCGTAGGTTATGCTGCCTGATATATCCATCATAGTCTGTATCCGCTCAACAGGGTTAATCCACTTATGAAAGACACCGAAGTCCATAAGCGGCATCAGGGCGACAAAGGTTATCGGGGCGGCTAGCATTGACGGTATAAAGCGTAATCGCCGCCACACCCTTACCATCAGGAAGCGGGCTATAAGACACCATCGGCGCTTGATGCTGCGGGTTAATAGCCTGTACAGGATACGAAACTGGCGCCAGATGTTAAGCAGGCCTCCGGTTAGAATCCAGTGCAGCCCTATTACCAGGATGGCCAGGACACCGGTGAGTTTGGCTAGGGCGCTCAAGCCCACCGCCACCCCGGACATTACGTACCTCTCTTTCAGGTAGAGCCAGAAGGAAAGCAGGGTAAAGGTCACGCTGTAGATATCCAGCATGGCGATACTGCCGTGGACGAAGCTGAGGTTCTCCAGGCCGAGGATAAAGGTGGCGATAAAAGAAGCCCTTTTGGACAGGTTGAGCCGTCGGCAGATGAGGTAGAAGAAAACAACGCCGCCCAGGCTGAAGACGACCGGGAAGAAGCGCCAGCCGACGGGGTTATCGCCGAAAACCTCGATACCGGCGACGATAAACAGCTTGCTCAGCGGCGGGTGCTCGGGGCGCTCGCTGGCATCGCCCTGCATGATGAGCCTGGCGTCGGGCACGTAGTGCCGTTCATCGAACAGGAAGGGTTCGTTGGGCTGCATGATGATGCTTAGATGTAGAGACAGGACAACCACCACCAGCACCACCAGCCCGCAGTATTCCCATTTGCCGAACCTTATCGCCAGGTTTTTCAGGGTTTCCATGTCCACCAGTTATTGAGAAAGTAGTTCCAGAACATCACCACGGCGATGCCGATAAGATTAGCCAGCAGTTCGTGTACGCCGGCGATATTGAAGAGCAGGGATACTATCCCCACCTTGATGCCGACGCCGGCAAGGCAAAAAAAGTTAAATCTGAGCAATCGGTTAAGCTTGGCTTTCATCCCTGGGGAGCGCCGGTCGCGGAAGGTAAATATGTCGTTGAGGATGAAGTTGGTGATTATGGCGGCCTCGGCACTGAGTGCCGAGGCCAGCTCCACCGGCCCCAGCCCAGCCACACTGGTAAGCAGGTAGAGAACCCCTTCGTCGACGCCGACGCCACTGCCTCCCACCAGGCAGAACTTGATAAACCTCAGTAGCTCCCCCGTCCTCCGCATCAGGCTGTAGATGTGCTTCAGGTAGTCTACCTGCTGACGGGCGCTGAGCTTGCTCTTGCCCCTCTCCCTGGTGATGAAGGTATAGGGGACCTCGGCGACCTTGTGAAACCTCCCGACCATGAGTATTTCCAGAAGTATCTTGAAACCGGACGGGCTCAGGCGGGCGTCGCTGACCACATCCTTGCGGAAGATAAAGAAGCCGGACATCGGGTCGCTGACCCGCCTCGTTGTCGGCAGTAGCAGGTGGGCTAGAAAGATAGCCCCCTTGGATATCACCCTTCTGGTCAGGCTCCAGCCCTGACAGCCGCCCCCGGCGACATACCTGGAGGCGACCACTATATCGGCATCCTTTTCTATCGCTTTAAGCAAATCGGGAATAACCTCCGGCGGGTGCTGCAGGTCGGCATCCATTATGGCTATAAAGTCGCCGGATGCCTGGCTCAGCCCGTCGACGACAGCCGAGGCCAGCCCCCTCTTATCCTTGCGGACGATTACCCTGACAGGGTACTTTGCCGATAGAGATGACGCCAACTCGGCGGTGCCGTCGGCGCTGTTGTCATCGATGAACAGGATTTCGTAGCTGCGGGGGGACAGGGCACGGTGTATGCGCTCGACCAGCGGTACTATATTGTCGTGCTCGTTGTAGGTGGGTATAATCAGCGAAACGGTTTCATTCATCGGCAAGCTATTATCGGTTATTCGTGCTGTTAGCCCAGTATTTTACCACAAATCGGTAACCCGTATCCGGCGATTGGTGGTAAATAGTGCTGCAATGAGGCCGATTGACTTGACATATTACCCGTGTTATTATGATTAAAAGGATGCAATGTCAGCGCTTACCGAGCTTTATGAGGAAATTAAGAGCTGTCGCCAGTGTGAGGTTGCCCGCTATCGGACCAATGCCGTGCCGGGCGAGGGGGCTGAAGACGCTGATATAATGTTTATCGGCGAGGCGCCCGGCTGGCACGAAGACCAGCAGGGCAGGCCTTTCGTCGGCCCGGCGGGGAAGTTTCTGGATGAACTGTTGAGACTTATCGGACTAAAGCGGGAACAAGTTTACATAACCAATGTGATTAAGACACGGCCTCTGGAAAATCGTGACCCGTTGCCACAGGAGATAGTCAACTGTCGTCACTGGCTGGACCGCCAGATTGAGATTATCCGCCCCAAGATGATTGTTACCCTGGGTCGTTATTCTATGGCGCTATTCTTCCCGGGCAAGAGCATAAGCAAGATTCACGGCACCGCCGAAAAGCGAGATGGCATTCTCTACTATGCAATGTATCATCCAGCGGCAGCCCTTCATCAGCAGAGCCTGCGGGAGATAATAAAAACAGATATGCTCAAGATTCCACAGCTAATGGCACAGGCGAAGGGTATGCCCGAAAACAAGCAGGAGCCGGGGCCGAAGCAATTAAATATGTTCGAGGGTTAAATGGCTAAACCAAGATTGAAGATAATCCCCCTTGGGGGGCTGGGTGAAATCGGCAAGAATATGATGGTGGTGGAGTATGGGGAGGACATTATCGTCATCGATTCCGGGCTGATGTTCCCCGAAGAAGATATGCTGGGCATTGACCTGGTAATTCCGGATATCAGCTATCTATTGGAGAATAAAACTAAGATACGGGGTATCGTTATCACCCATGCCCACGAAGACCATATCGGCGCCCTGCCCTATGTCCTGCCCCAGCTTGATGTCCCCATCTACTGCAGCAAGTTGGCTAAAGGCCTCATCTCGGTGAAGCTTAAGGAGCGGAAGGCGGCGTCGCAGGCAAGGCTCAATGTAGTCCTGCCCGGTAGCCAGTTTACCCTGGGCAGGTTAAGAATCGAGTTCTTCCCCGTCTGCCACAGTATTCCTGATGCCATGGGTATAATCGTCCAGACGCCGGTGGGTACCATAGTGCACACCGGAGATTTTAAGATTGACTATACACCAGTAAACGGTGCGCCAACCAACCTTTCCCGACTGGCACAGCTGGGAGCGCAGGGGGTCCTGCTCCTCCTTTCCGACTCCACATATGCTGAATTGCCCGGCTATACTCCATCAGAGAGGGTGGTCGGCGAGGCCCTGGACCAGATAATAGCTAACGCCCCGGGACGGGTTATCGTCACCACCTTTGCCTCGCTGGTATATCGCGTGCAGCAGGTTATCGATGCCGCCGCCAAGCACCAGCGCCGCGTCTTTGTTATCGGCCGCAGCATGATGGATACAGCCAAGATAGCTCAGGAGCTGGGCTATCTCAAGGCGCCGGAAGGCGTCCTGGCGCGCATAGACGAATTGCGCAATATGCCCCACGAGAAGGTGGTTATCATTACCACCGGTAGCCAGGGAGAACCCACCTCGGGGCTGGTGCGTATCGCCAATCGAGACCACCGCCATGTCAGTATAATTCGTGGCGATACCGTGATTATCTCGGCGTCGCCTATCCCGGGCAACGAGTCTCTGGTCAACAGGACGGTGGACAGCCTTTTCAAGCAGGGTGCTCAGGTGTATTACGATAAGATAGCCAAGGTTCATGTCCATGGGCATGGCAGCCAGGAGGAGTTGAAGCTGGTGCTGAGCCTGGTCAAGCCCAAGTTCTTCGTCCCTGTCCATGGTGAGTACCGCCATCTTAGTTTTCACGCCCAGATAGCCCGGAAGATGGGTATCCCGGAGGAGAATACCTTCGTCCTGGAGGATGGCGATATACTTGAGCTTGGGCCAAATTCGGGCAGAGTCACGGGCAAGGTGGCTTCGAGCAACGTATATGTGGATGGCCTCAGTGTCGGTGATGTCGGCGGCATTGTACTCCGTAACAGGCAGATGCTGTCGCGGGATGGAATGGTGGTGGTAATAATCGCTGTTAACAAGCAGACGGGTAAGCTGGTGGGGCGTCCCGATATCGTGTCGCGGGGGTTTGTCGATACCAACGAAGCCAAAGATATGCTGGAAGAGAGCTGTAACCTGGTGGCTGAAATCATGGACCATGGTGGTAAGCACACGGTAGAATGGAGCTTTGCCGATAATAAGGTCAGGACGGCGTTAAGTAACTTCTACTACGATAAGACCAAGAGGCGCCCGATGATTCTGCCGGTTATGGTAAAAGTGTAATTCGGGGGCTGATATGGCAAGGGGTAATTCAGCTAGGAAGAGGGCTGACAGCAGAAAGAAACGGCGGTCTCGGGTTGGCCCCAATAGACGAAAGGCCGGGCCTGGAGCGGGTTCGATAATTGGCGGATTCTTCCGCTTTCTATGGTCGCCCTGGGTGCGGCGGTCAATAATACTGGTTGCTGTCCTGGCGGTGCTCTTCTGGCAGTGGGACAATATCGCTTCCTGGTTCGATGGGGTCGCCGAGAGCACCCTGGGGCTTTTCGGCTGGGGTCTGGTTCTTATCACTTTAGCCGTTATCGTCGTAGCCGGCATTATATTCCGCAGGCAGATATCAGACTTTATAATTCGCTGGAAGCTGTATCAGTGGAACAAGTGGCTGGGAGCGGCCGCCTTCTTCTTTGCCGTCTGGGGGGTGCTGGCCATTTTCGACCTCGGCGGGCGCTTCGGCGAGACGCTTATCGGCGGCGATATCCCCCTTGGCGTGCTCAGGGTTATTGGCCTGTTCGCTCTGGGAATCGTTCTGGTGATACCCAGATTATGCTGGCAAGCTGTCAAGGGGTCGGTCTCGTGGCTGGTCGAGCTGTTCAAGATGACACCACCTCCTGCCAGACCGGGACGGGAAGAGCCCAAGCCGCCCCTTCCTCTTAAGCCAACAGCCTA
>DAOUDM010000036.1:0-29079 GCA_034431095.1 Dehalococcoidales bacterium
TACGACAAGCACATGACTACATTGACAGAATCCTAAACAGCATGTATGAAGCTGTTATGGTAATGGACTTGAACCACAACATTACGGATGTAAACAGCTGCTTTATTAAGCATTACAGCAATAGCCTTGAAAACATAATAGGACGAAAATGCTATGAGGTTACTCACCATTTATCACAACCCTGCTCTAGGGCACAGGATTCCTGCCCAATGCAGAAAGTTATAAAAACTAAGAACGTGACGAGGGTTGAACACACCCACAAAGATAGTAATGGGCAGGATTTAGTCATGGAGATTTCATGTTTTCCACTACTCGGTTCTGATGGAATAATTGAGAATATAGTCGAGGTTCAACATGATATTACCGAGCGCAAGCAGGCAGAGGAAGTGCTACGGTTCTCAGACGCTGCCTTTAGGTCCATTCAGGAAAGTGTGATTGCTACTGATATGGAGTATGCCATAACTCATTGGAACAAAGTGAGCGAGCAGATATATGGGGTCAAGGCATCCGAGGCTATCGGCAAGAAGCTGTTTGATGTCATTGAGATAGTGGAGACCTCACCAGATAAAAATGCAAAGCGATTCAAGAAGCTTGAAGCCAAGGACTACTATCAGGAGGAGCAGTTACACAGGACAAAAAACGCTGAAGTATGGGTTAGTGTGAGTATACAGGCGATAAAATCTAATAGAAAGCGCTATGGATGGGTGGCACTGACTACAGATATTACAGAGAGAAGGAAGGCTGAGGAGGAGAAGAAGCAACTGCAACAGGAGCTTGATGTCTCCAGCCGTCTGGCCCTAATCGGTGAGATGGCATCAGGCATAGCCCACGAGATAAACAATCCATTAACCGGTGTTATCGGTTTTGCCCAGCTGTTAATGAATCGGGATGTCCCCGACGACATAAAAGAAGGGCTGGGAGTAATTAACAGTGAAGCCCAACGTGTTGCCAAGATTGTCTCCGGGCTGCTTACCTTCGCCCACCAGCATAAACCAGGCCAGGAGTCTGTTGATGTTAATGAGCTCATATTAGAAATCCTGAAACTACGCTCATATGAAATGGAGGTGCATAACATCAAGGTCACCAATCAGCTTGCCCCCGACCTGCCAAGTACCATTGCCGATGGTAGCCAGCTCCAGCAGGTATTTCTCAATATCATCATAAACGCCGAGCAGATAATGATAGAGGCACACGGCGGTGGCAAACTATATGTTAAGACAGAAAGATTAAATGACAGCATCCGTATATCTTTTAACGATGATGGCCCCGGGATTAGTAAGGAAAACCTGAATAAAATATTCAATCCCTTCTTTACTACCAAAGGGGTGGGTAAAGGAACAGGGCTCGGCTTAAGCGTCTGCCATGGCATCGTTACCCGCCATAAAGGCAAGATATATGCCGAGAGCGAGCCAGGCAAGGGAGCTACATTCGTCGTCGAGCTGTCTGCCGCCGCCGATGCCAAACAGGAAGGCAAGTTAGAAATAAATGGCATCGAACCCTCAAATAGGGAGGGAACAACAATACTGGTGGTAGATGATGAAAAGGCTATTCTTGCCTTCCTTAACCACCTGTTATCCGAATGGGGATATGAGGTAAAAACCGTAGATAACGCCAGTGATGCCCTGGACAGGATTAAAAACGAAGGGTACAGTGTTATCCTGCTGGATATAAATATGCCCAACATGAGCGGTATCGAGCTATATCAACATATTAAAGATATACGCACGGCTCTGGTACGGCGGGTTATATTTATTACCGGCGATGTTATGGAGGAAACTACCAACGACTTCCTCATGAAAAACGAGGTGCCTAACATTGCCAAGCCGATAGACATTGATAAGCTAAACGAGAACATAAACCATATACTAACAAGAGAGCTAGCACAAGCAAAGGCGAGGTGAGTAATAAAATGGTTTTCAGAACGACCATAGAAGGGACTACCAAGCAGGAGAATAAAGAGCTTCTCTGCGCCCTGGAGAGAAGTATAAAGGAGCGTATCGTCCTCCAGGAGGTTGCCCAGATAGCCACCAATTCCCCGAATCTAGAAAGTGTGGTAAATATCTCCCTTGATAAAGTAGTAGAGCTGTTATCTGTAGAGACGGCGGCTATCATTCTCGCCGACGAGCAGGGAGATGGGGTGACCACCATCACCCGCGGTGGTTCTCTGGGTACAATTCTGGATAGTATAAAGGGACTATCCGTCGGTAATACTATCACCAGTAGGATTGCTCTATCAGATATACCCGTTGTGATAGAGGATATCTTAAAATATCCTCATCTGGTTGATGACCCGGTAAAACAGGAGGGGCTCCGGTCTATCGCCGCCGTACCCTTGAAATCAAGCGGCCAGGTTATAGGCACACTGATTATCGCCAGCCATAGTTTGCACAGCTTCAGCTCCGAAGACATCAGCCTGCTGAACACTATCGGTGAAGGTCTGGGACCGGCTTTAAAGAACGCCGAGCTCTACGAGACACTCCACGAGAAAATAAGGCAACTGGATATACAGAACAAGGAGCTGGTGAAGCAACAGCAGAGACTTCTGGAAAAAACCAAGGAGGCGAAGGCGGCGAGCAAGCTCAAGTCCGAGTTTTTGGCCAGTATGTCCCACGAATTGCGCACCCCGCTCAATGTCATCATCGGCTTCTCCGAGCTTATGCTAGACGAGATACCGGGTAAGGTGAATGACGAGCAGAGGCAGTGCCTCGACGATGTCCTGACCAGCAGTCGACACCTACTACAGTTAATCAACGAGGTCTTTGACCTTTCCAAGCTGGAAACCAGCAAGCTGGAACTCAGCATGACCACTGTCTCCCTTAAAGATGTAACGAAGTGGCTTAGAAAGACCGTTATGCCGATACTGGCACCAAAAAAGCAAGCCCTTGATATTGTGGTAGAGGACGGCCTGCCCCCGGTCTACGGCGACGAGATAAAGATAAAACAGGTGCTCCTCAACCTGCTGAGCAATTCGGCCAAGTTTACCCCTGATGGAGGCAAGATCAGGATTGAAGTCATCAGGAAGGATAACCAGTGTTATGTCAGCGTGATTGATAACGGCATCGGTATCAAGAGGGAAGATAAGGAAAGGATATTCGAACCCTTTTACCAGGCAAATACCACCATAGCCAGCAGGAAGAACGGGGCTGGACTGGGGTTGGCGATTTCCAAAAAAATCGTAGAGCGGCACGGCGGACAAATCTGGGTAGAGAGCCAATACGGCAGGAGGAGCCGGTTTACCTTTACCCTGCCACTGTCGGTAGCCTGCTAGCCATATCAAAGGAGATAAACGGACGGTGAAAGAGAAGATACTCATTGTTGAAGACAACGCCCAGAACATGAGACTGATTGAAATGACCCTGAGGGCAAAGAACCATTTGTTGCTTAAAGCTACCGATGGAGAACAGGCAATATCAATAGCGGTCAAGGACAAACCAGACCTCATCATAATGGATATACAGCTCCCAAAAATGAATGGCCTCGAGGTAACCGCAAGACTCAGGCAGGTGCCAGACTGCTGTTATATCCCCGTTATTGCCGTCACTGCCTATGCCATGAAAGGTAGCAGAGAGAAAGCTATCAACGCCGGCTGTAACACCTACCTATCAAAGCCAATCAATACCCGCGAACTGCGTGAAACGGTCGCCGAGTTGTTGCTTCAGCACTGTAAGGATAACGCCTAGCGTTAATGAGATAGCAATGGATAAGAAGATTCTTGTAGTCGATGATGAGCCTGCCTTCGTCAGGATGGTCAGCAGTTACCTCAGCCACAACGGATACGAGGTTCTGACTGCCGGCGATGGGCAGGAAGCCCTGCGGCTCCTATTTGCCCATAAGCCGGACCTGGTGCTTCTGGATGTGATGATGCCCAAGATGGATGGCTGGCAGACCTGCAGCCGCATCCGCGAGATTAGCGATGTACCTATCGTCATCGTCACTGGCGAACAGAAGTCCGAGTCGGACATAGTCTATGGGCTTGACCACGGCGCCGATGGTTACTTCATCAAACCGGTGGGTAATAAGGAACTGGTAGCGAGGTTAAAAGCAATACTACGGCGTGCCGAATCAACCCCCCGGCAGGGAATCAAGAAGACCACCTACAACGACGTCTTCCTCACCGTAGATGTGGCTGAACGAAAGGTTATTGTCAACGGGGAGCGAGCCAGGCTAACCCCAACCGAGTTCAAGCTGTTCGCCCTCCTGCTGGAGAATGCCGGTCGCATTCTCACTCATAAGCAGCTTCTGGAAAAGGTGTGGGGCTGGGAGTATGCCGACGATACAGACCATGTACGTATCTACATCTGGCACCTGCGCCATAAGATAGAGCCAGACCCCACCCAACCGAGATATATTATGACCGAGCCCGGTGTCGGCTATTACTTCCAAAAGTCCAGGTGACCGAGAGCCAGCTCGCCAGAGCCGCCAGGCAACCCGGATACTATTGCGCCAAGTCACAAATCTGTGCTAGGTTATAAGGAACTATCATCCGTATTATTGTCTTTCTCAAGAGTTATAGATAAATACAGCATGGAGTAACACACCATCGGACGGTTAACATGAACGGACTAAGGAGACCCCACGGGCTCATAGCCGTAGCTTTATTCTCCAGCCCAACCGCTTATATTAATACCCCCTTGGGCAAGTATGAAGAGACCCGCTCCCTGAGGGGCACCTCTGCCACTGCTACCGTTTATTCATCAAATGGAACGATATCCCACGAGGCCGAGGTGGTTGATATTGTTCGAAAAACAGCGCTGGAAAAGGTCGAATCCATAAGGTAGAAAGTGTTTCAAAAAGACGAGCAAGGGAAATTGGGGGGGGCAGAACTGATATGAAAAGGGAACTTTCTCGGCGTGATTTTATACGCATTACTGCCATCGGTGCCGGTATCCTGGCCGTCGGCGGCATCACCCTGAAGGAGCTCTTTGCCGAGCCTGATCTCAAAACCTATACCGAGACAAGGGCTCTCCTGGGCACTTTTATCACTATCAAGGTGGTTGATACTGATAAAGACAGGGCCCAAGATATGGCTCAGAGTACTTTTGCCGAGATAAATCGTCTGTCTGGTATCCTAAGTCGTTTCGACCCAGCCAGCGAGCTTTACTATCTCAACAAGACGGGGCAAATAACAAATGCCTCCAGGGAACTAGTCGAAGTAATGGAACAATCTCTACAGTATGCCGAATTAACCAGCGGCGCCTTTGATATTACCGTACTGCCGATGCTGGAACTCAATCGGGAAAGCTTTCAGAAATATAATGCTCCACCGACCGCCGATGACCTCGCCGAGATTAAGAAACTGGTAGACTACAGGATGATTAATATCATGGGCCAGGACATAACCCTGGCAAAGACTGGCACCGGTATCACCCTGGACAGCATTGCCAAGGGTTACATTGTCGACCTGGCAGCCGGCTTGCTAAGAGAGCGAGGTAACGATAGAGTGCTGGTCGAGGCTGGCGGCGATATGTGCTTTAGTGGCACAAGCCAGGACGGCGACCCATGGAGAATAGGTGTGGCAAACCCCAGGAACGCCGGCGGCTACTATCAGGTTATCAGCTCCAGCGGCGGCGCCATCGCCACCTCGGGCGATTACGAATCAGCCTTCACCAGCGACTATCGCTATCATCATATTATTGACCCGAGGGTGGGGCTCTCGCCCGCTGAGTTATCCAGCGCTACCGTGCTTGCCAGCAATACCGCCCGTGCCGACGCCCTGGCTACTGCCTGCATTGTAATGGGTAAGGATGAAGCCCTGGCCCTGATAGAAAAGCTACCCGATACCGAAGCACTGCTTATTGATAAGGATCTGAGGAGCTACCGCACCGACAGCTTTCCGGCAACATAAGCAACCATCAATATAAAGTTTTCAACCAGGTAAAGTGAAGGGTATTAAAACGGATATAAGACTGAAAAAGAGGGGCTTCCGCTACGGAGTGCGTCTGCCTGATTGTAAAATCACCGCCCAAAGCCCTATCGAGGTAGCCCCCTTGCCGCAAAGGGTTATCATATCCCTCAGCCAGAACCCGGGAGCGCCGTGTAAGGCCCTGGTCGAGAAGGGGGATAAGGTTGTCACCGGTCAGAAGATAGGCGATTCCGAGGAGTTTATCTCCGCCCCGGTCCACGCCACCGTATCCGGTAAGGTCTCCGATATCCTCACCCTCATAGACCCCGGCACCGGGCAGTATAAGCAGGCACTGCTGATAACCTCTGATGGCAAGGACGACTGGGTAAAACTGGACGCCCCCGCCAACCCCGACGAGCTTTCGGTAAAAGAGATTCTTGAGAAGATAAGGGAGGCCGGTATAGTCGGGCTGGGAGGAGCCGTTTTTCCCTCTCACGCCAAGCTATCACTGCCTGAAGGTACCAGGATAGACACGTTAATACTCAATGGTTGTGAATGCGAGCCGTATATTACCACCGATCACCGGGCGATGCTGGAATACGGGGATAAGATACTGTCCGGGCTGAACATTATAAGAAAGGTGGTCTCCCCCGACAACATATATATCGCCATAGAGGACAACAAGCGCGACGCCATAGAGCACCTGGAGGAATTGATAGCGTCGATGGGCGATAATAACGGCTTCAAGATAGTCCCCCTGAAAACGAGATATCCAATAGGTGCTGAAAAAACACTCATTGAGACCATACTAGGCAGGCAGGTGCCAATTAATGGACTGCCATTTGATGTTGGCGTCGTTGTTAACAACGTCAGCACAGCCAAAGCCATTCATGATGCGGTTGTTGACGGTAAGCCCTTTATCGAGCGGGTGGTAACCGTAACCGGCGCCGTTAAAAAGCCCAAAAACCTGCTGGTAAGGCTGGGCACGCCGCTCGGCAGCCTGATAGATTACTGCGGCGGAATGGAAAGCGAAGCCGGTGAGGTTATTATTGGCGGACCCATGACCGGCGTATCGCAGCCCGACCTCAAGTCTCCAGTGACCAAGGGCACCAGTTGCCTGCTGGTGAAAGAGAGTAGACCGGTAAAAGAGCGGGACTGTATCAGGTGCGGGAGCTGCCTGGAGGTATGCCCCGTGCGTCTCGAACCTTCTACATTAGCCCGGTACGCCAGAGCCGGCAGGTATGATGATTGCCGCCGTTATTATATAGACGACTGCCTGGATTGCGGTTGTTGTACCTATGTATGTCCGGCGAATATACCCATTCTGCAGTATATAAAGATAGCCAAGGTAGAACTTGCCAGAAAGGCGAATAGTGTTACAGGGTAAAAACAGGGAAAAAGCGCCACCGACAGGGTCTCTGGTCTTTCCCGCTCCACATCTCTGGAGGGGACTATCAACTACCAAGATAATGTACATCGTGATGCTCGTCCTCTTGCTGCCGACCGCGGCCAGCATCTACTACTTCGGCTATAATGCCCTCCTGGTAATAGCCGTCAGCGTAGCCACGGCGGTGCTGACGGAATATGTGTCCAAGAAACTGAGAAGAAAAGCCTTTGTCATGGACGGCAGTGCCGTCATCACCGGGCTCCTCCTGGCCCTGACCCTGCCGCCAACGATACCTTTATGGATGGTGGCGCTGGGCTCATTCTTCGCCATCGCTATCGCCAAGGAGGCATTCGGCGGCCTGGGGCACAATATATTCAATCCGGCGCTGGCGGGCAGGGCTTTCTTGCAGGTCAGCTTCCCGATTGAGATGACGACCTGGATAGCGCCAACGGGCTTCAGCTTTGATGCCGTTACCTCCGCTTCCCCCCTGAGCGGAACCTTCATCTGGGAAGCCGATAATCTCCTGCTCTATAAAGAGCTTTTTCTGGGTAACACCAGTGGCTCGATAGGCGAGACCATGACCCTCCTGATAATGCTCGGCGGTATTCTGTTGATAGCACTGCGTATTATAGACTGGAGGACTCCGGTAGCCTACATCGGGACGGTAGCTCTCCTCAGCTTCGCTCTGGGGCAAGACGCCGTCTTTCACGTCCTCAGCGGAGGGCTTATGCTGGGGGCTTTCTTTATGGCTACAGACTACGTCACCTCCCCCATCACCCGCCGGGGCAGGCTCATCTTCGGCCTGGGTGCCGGCGTATTAACGGTTTTAATAAGGCTCTACGGCAGTATGCCGGAGGGGGTCTGCTTCTCTATCCTTATCATGAATGCCCTTACCCCGCTTATCGACAGATACGCCACGGTGAAACCGTACGGTTTTAAGAAGGGAATGAAAAGTGAAGGCTGACCAGCCGAAGAGGCTTTATCCGATATTTTTAATCACCCTGGTGATTGTTATAGCTGTATCACTGCTTGTTGCTTCGGAGAGTATTACCCGTGCGGTTATAGAAGCCAGGCAAGACCAGGAGACGCTGGAACTACTTCAAGGAATATTCCCGGAAGCCAGTTTTTACATCTTTGACGAGGATACAGAGATATATACTTTGTACAATAATGGGCGAAAAGAGATTGGTTACGCCTTTTATGGACGAAGCTGGGGATTCAACTTTAATATTGTCGTTCTGGTCGGGCTTGAGGATAAAGAGACGATAAAAAGTATCGTTGTAACCTCACAGTATGAGACTTGGTCGTATTGGCAAATGCTGGTCCGTAGTAATTTTTTTGAGCAATTTATCGGATTAAAGATTGAAGATTGTTACCTGAGCCAGGTTGGCGAGGGAGGTGGACAAGTAGATGCCGTAACCAGGGCTACGGTAAGCTCCAGGGGAGTGGTCAACGCTGCTAGGGAAGCGGCGCTGGAAAAGATTGAATATCTGAATTAAAATCTAACAATAAGGGAGTAAAAGGGTTGTCCGGGTTTATAAAAGAGTTTGCCAAGGGATTAGTAACCTCCAATCCGATCTTCGTTTTAGCCCTCGGGCTGTGCCCGGCGCTGGCGGTGACCACGTCGCTGGAGAATGCGCTGGGCCTGAGCGCCGCTGTTACCTTCGTCTTGCTGACATCCAATACCATAATATCCCTGATAAGGAACTACATCCCCAGCACGGTGAGAATCCCGACCTTTATCATTATCATTGCCACTTTTGTCACCATAGCCAATATGTTATTCCAGGCCTATGTTCCAGCCCTACACAAAGCGCTGGGCATATACCTGCCACTGATTGTAGCCTACTGTATAATACTCGGCCGGGCAGAGGCCTTCGCCTCCAAGAATACGGTAACCCGCTCCATTGCCGATGCGCTGGGAATCGGCATCGGTTTTACCCTGGCACTCGTCCTGATATCTTCTATCAGGGAGATACTGGGAACAGGCGGTATATCTATTTTCGGCAACGACCTGTTCACACTGCCCGGGCTCGGAGACAGCCCCATATATATATTCATTCTACCCGCCGGAGCCTTTCTGGTTATCGGGCTGCTGCTGGCGTTATTCCGGTGGACGGGAGCAATAAAGAATGAGTGAGCTTTTCTCTATATTCATCAGTATGGCGCTTATCAATAACATCATCCTGGTGAAATTTCTGGGGCTCTGCCCCTTCTTCGGCGTCTCCAAGAAACTGGGTGTCGCCGTCAATATGGGGGTACTGGTAACCCTGGTGATGTTCATCGCCTCGGCTGCTGGCTGGCTCATAGACAATTATATCCTCGCCCCCCTCAACGCCGAATATCTGAATATCTTCATGTACATACTGGTAATCGCCTCGCTGGTCCAGATAATAGACCTGTTCCTGAAGCGGACGAACTATAACCTATATAACGCCTTCGGCGTTTACCTGGCGCTTATTACCACCAACTGTGCTGTGCTGGGCATCATCCTGATAAACAACAGCGAAGGCTATTCGTTCGTCGAGAGCCTGGTCGCCGCCCTGGGTGGCGGTATCGGTTTTACCCTTGTTCTGGCTATAATGTCGGGCATACGGGAAAGGCTGGAACTCGCCGACTGTCCCAGAGCGATAAAGGGATTACCGATAGCATTTATCACGGCGGCGCTTCTGGTGCTGGCATTCTACGGCTTCTCCGGGATGATATAGAATGAACCAGGCTATAATTATTATCGTAGTTACGGCAATAGGTCTGCTGTTCGGGTTGTTAATATACCTGGCAAACGCCAGGCTGTCATACAAGACGAAGGGCATAGAAAAAACAGAGGCGATAGATAAAGCCCTGCCGGGAACGGATTGCGGCGCCTGCGGCTATAAAAACTGTTTTGCCTACGCTCGGTTGCTAGCTGAGAGCCCCGAGCTGATAAACAGGAAGCCCTGCTCCGTCGTACTGCAGTCCCCGGAGGCAGTCAGCCGCCTCGAAGAGGCTCTCGGCCTTAATCTGGATGCCACCGCCAAAAAGGCGATTATATACTGTGGTGGGAAGTCGGAGGCTATATTCAGCTACCACGGAATTGAATCGTGCCGGGCTGCTGCCCGTCTACTCAGCGGCTATAAAAGGTGCCCCTATGCCTGCCTTGGGTTTGGAGACTGCATCACAGTATGCCCCCAGGGAGCCATATACCTAGATGATGACAGGGACATAGCCGTTATAGACTATGAAAAATGTAACGGTTGCGGGCTGTGTGCTGACGAGTGCTCACAGAACCTCATCGAGCTGGTGCCAGCCACAAGGCAGATTGATTTCCGCTGTAACTACAGCCAGGCGGAGAGTATAACGGGCAGGGAAAGGTGCGAATACGCCGAACGGTTCATCTCAGCCGGTGTGAGCCCTGCCGGCAGGAAACGATAACCAGCGACGATAGAAAGCCATACCCGAATCCGATTTCCTAAACTACCCCCACCTAAAAGCTGATACCACACTCACATCACTAACCACCATCAATTTGCCAGATAAAGGCGTAAAACTATCACTACTTTTACAATTCTATGCCTGACATACCTAACTATTGACATCATCTATATATTGTGATATGTTTATTCACTGCTATTTTCTAAAAATGAATATGCTCTTTGCCTCCATATCCAAACCAACCAAGGCATGGTTATTAACTATTTAGAAAAGGAGAGTGTATGAACAAGGGGCAATAGGTATCCAGTCTTAAACGCCGCAAAAACCCGCTACTAAACATCCGCGGACAATTTCCAGGTAACAGGTACTATCTTGGCGAAAGGAGTTATGAATGGATACATTTTTATTAAGACCACCCAAAACGACAAGACGAGACTTTCTTAAGATTGCCAGTGCGTCACTAGCCCTGCTGGGCTTGAGCCAGGCGCTAACACCGAAGGTGGTTAAAGCCCTGGAATCGACCTCAGGCAAGCCCGCTGTAATATGGCTTGAAGGACAGGACTGCGCAGGTTGTACCGAGTCCTTCCTCAACAGTCAGGAACCACTGGCAATCTCGCTAATTCTGGACACCATATCATTACGCTACCACGAAACCGCTATGGCCGCATCAGGATACCATGCCCAAGAAGCCCTGGAGGCAACAATCGCCGAGGGCGGCTATATTCTGGTGATAGAGGGCTCAATCCCCCTGGCCGAAGACGGGCTCTATTGCACAGTCGGCGGCAAAACCTTCAGGGATATCGTACATGATGCCGCAGAAAATGCGGCGGCTATCATTCCGATTGGTTCCTGCGCCACTTTCGGGGGCATCCCCGCCGCCGGTCCCACCGATGCCGTCGGTTACCTTTTCCGCGGCACCAAGAAGCACCACTACTATGACAATGTTACCGGAGATAAGCCGGTTATCAACCTGCCCACCTGCCCGCTACACCCTGAGCGGCTGGTGGCGGTTATTATCCACTATCTGACCTTTGGCACGGTACCACCGCTGGACGATTTCAACCGACCGCTCGCCTTTTACGGTACCCTACAGCACGAGAACTGTGAGCGGCGTGGCCGCTTTGAAGCCGGGCGCTTCCTCACAGACTGGGGAGACCCGGACCAGCAGGGGTGGTGCCTCTATCTCAAGGGTTGCCGCGGTCCCTGGTCACACCAGGACTGCTGGAAACGGCTGTGGAACAACAGAACGAGTTACTGCATCGCATCCAACGCACCCTGTATCGGCTGCAGCGAGCCCGAGTTCTACGAGACCTTCAGCCCGCTTTACGAACGCCGGTTTGACGTGGAACTGCCGGGCATCGGCAGGGTAAACATAGACAAGGTAATGGCTACTATCGCCGGCGTTACTGCCGCCGGTGTTGGTATCGATATGCTCATCAGCCGAATGAAGGAAGGCGGGAAGGAGAGTTAAATGGCACAGCGTATTGTAATCGACCCCATAACGCGTATTGAAGGCCACCTCAGGATTGAGGTAGAGATCGAAGATGGCGTGGTCAAAGATGCCTGGTCCGCCAGCACTATGGCACGCGGCTGGGAAATTATACTACAGGACAAAGACCCCAGGGACGCCCCATATATAACCAGCCGTATCTGCGGTGTATGCTTTGGGGTACACACTATCGCCTCGGTTCATGCCCTGGATGATGCCTTTGGCATCGATGTACCGGAGGCAGGCAGGATAATGCGCAACCTCTCCTGCTCCGGCGAGTACATGAGCGACCACTTTATCCATTTCTATGTGCTTTCAGCTCTCGACTACCTGGACATAATGGCGATAGCCAGCTATACCGGTAACGACCCGGGATTATTAGCCATCAAGGATAAAATCGTCTATCTGGTAACACACAACGACACCTCACCCTTTACCCCCCGTTACACACCAGACGAGTATTCCATCAACGACCCGGAAACGGTTACCACGCTGGTATCGCACTACATCAAGGCGGTAGAGCTTAAAGCCAAATCGAATAAAATGATGGGAGCCATCAGCGGTATACTGCCCCACCCAAATACTATCAATGTCGGCGGCTGTATGGCTACCCCCACCAGGGAACAGCTTATAGAAGCCAGAGCCCTGTGGGAAGAGCAGGTGGACTTCGTCAATAACGTCTACATCCCTGACGTAATAGCAGTCGGCACCGGGCCGCTGTTACCACTGGCTTTGGCAGGCCTGGGTGGTGGGCATCAAAACTATCTATGCTACCCTATGTTCCCCGAGAGCGACCCGGCCAGCAGCAGCGACCGCTCCTTCGGTGGCAGCAACCACCTGTTCAAAGGCGGCGCTATCATCGGCGGGGCTCTCAACCCGGCGGAATCGGTTAACTACGACCAGATTACCGAGGCTGTCAAACATTCCTGGTACGATTACCCGGACGGCACCGACCGTCTTCACCCCAGCGAGGGCATGACCAAGTTCAATCCGAGAAAAGAGGACGCTTATTCATTTGTTAAAGCGCCACGCTACAAGGGGAACCCTATGGAGGTTGGTCCTCTAGCCAGAGGTCTGGTCAATCAATACCCCGAGCTGATGGAGCTCATCGCTATCGGCGCCCAGCCGGGGGCAGTCGCCCGTCACTTCTGCCGCGC
Organism: Dehalococcoidales bacterium; assembly: GCA_034431095.1. Taxonomy (GTDB): domain Bacteria; phylum Chloroflexota; class Dehalococcoidia; order Dehalococcoidales; family W693; genus W693. Next base: position 13,287 of record DAOUDM010000036.1, read on the forward strand.
TATCGAGTCCAGGATAATCGGTGAGGCCGGGCTTACCTGGCTCGACCGCCTGATTGACATAGCCACTGCTGGCCCGATAGTGGGTATGAAAGATATACCGGTGCCGAAGTCGGCACAGGGCATGGGAACCTATGATGCACCACGCGGAGCACTGGCTCACTGGGTAAACATCGAGCATGGTCGCATCAAGGACTACCAGATTGTGGTCCCCAGCACCTGGAACGCTTCGCCACGGGATGAAAAGGGCGTGCGAGGTCCCTACGAGGAGTCGCTAATCGGCGCCCCGGTGCCCGATGTCGACAACCCGATCAACCTGGTGCGCATCATACGCTCCTTTGACCCCTGTCTGGCCTGCGCCGTCCACCTGATTGACCCGAAGACAAACGTTATCAAGGTTCATAAGGTAATTTAAGGGGGTAATGAGTAGAATGGCAAATTTAGATGTTCAAATAAAACGACACCCAACGGTATTTCTTATCCTTCTTAGGCTAATCTTAGTGTCGGTTCTCCTCCTGATAGTCACCGGCTTTTATATCCACTATCCCTTTATAGATAACGGTTGGGGATTTCTCATGGCACTGATGCGCGGGGTGCACTTCTTCGCCGCTGGCGTCTTGACCATATCGGTAGTGCTCCGTGTTATACTCATGTTTTTCGGCAAGAACCGGGACTGGTCGTCCTTCCTGTGGAACTTCAGGGATATAGCATTACTCCCCAGGGTTATCGCCCATTATATGCACCTTTGCGATATGCCTAAACTAACAAAGAAATATAACCCCCTGCAAATGCTGACCTATACTTTCATTTTCTTGCTGGCGATTTTCCAGATAGTCTTTGGTTTCGCTTTAATGTATCCCGACGGCTGGCTGGGATGGTTAAACTACGGCATTTTCGGCACCGAGGTCAACACCCGTATAGCCCATTACATTACCATGTGGATATTTGTTATATTCCTTATTATTCATACTTACCTTGTTGTCCGGGATAGCTTCAAAGAGACAAAAGAGGTCTTTATGGTGGGAAATAGCGAGGAAGAGTAATAGAACCACGGGAGTGGAGTTATCTATGACACAGAAAACCGGTAACGGAACAACGATGGTGCTGGGCCTGGGCAACATACTTATGAGTGACGAGGGCTTTGGCGTCCATGTTGTCCGCCGCTTGAAAGAGGCTGGTCTGCCAGACCACATCAGAATAGAGGAGGGTGGCGTCGGCGGATTCAACCTGCTCGGCCACCTGGAAGGGGTGGAGCGGCTGATAGTGGTGGACGTCATGATACTGCCGTCGCCTCCGGGAGAACTCAAGCTCCTTGAGCCGGGACCAGACCTGGCCGAACCGGGCAAGGTAATTCTATCATTCCACCAGGTCGGCGTTCTTGACCTGGTGCAGATGTGGGGGCTCATCGGCAATGAGCCCGAGATCAAATTCCTCGTTACCCAGCCACAGAGCATGGAGTGGGGCACAGAGCTATCACCACCCCTGCAGCTTGCCGCCGATAAGGCGGTCGGGGTAATACAGGAACTGTGCAGGAATTTTAGTAGAAGGAGTCAGGGGTTATGTATACGCTAACCTTTTTAATTACTCTCCCCCTGTTTTTAGTCGCATTGGGGATAGTCGGCTATGCGCTGGTACGGTCGGCACGAAAAGACCCGGGTGCCCGCCGTGTTATGACGGCCGCGCTTAGCGTTTGGCTGGTCAGCATAATTACGGGCGCACTAGTGTTTCTCTTTGTCTAAATGGTATCTGCCGGCACCAGCCCTGGTTTGAAACTCGGTTTCCAGCCAGTCTCTACCGTGGCTGGTATCGACAGTCAAACACCCGCCAAGTGACGAATCACTCAGGTATGCCGGCTTGGGGATATGTATCCTCGGCCGGCATTTGCCAATCACCTCCCTGTTTAATACAATATAGTAATGAAAAGCACTCCACTTGAAGTGGGTTCCCCGGTACGGCTACGGGTCGAGGTACGCGGGGTGATACAGGGGGTCGGCTTCCGACCTTTCATCTACCGGCTTGCACATAAATTTAACCTTAGCGGCTGGGTAAGAAACACCTCGGGGAATGTCACCATCGAGGTCGAGGGGCAGGAAGCAGAGCTGAATCGTTTTCTCGCCTCGCTGAAGCAGGAAGCCCCTCCAGTAGCCCACATACGGGATATTACCACCGAAGCTCTATCGATAAAGGGCGGTGCCGGTTTCAGCATACTGAAGAGCAGGGCTAAAGCCGGGGACTACCAGCCGATATCGGGTGACATCGCCACCTGTCCCGAGTGCCTTAAGGAGATATTAGACACCGATAACCGCCGCTATCTCTACCCCTTTACCAACTGCACCAACTGCGGGCCCCGCTTTACCATCATCAAGGACATCCCCTACGACCGCCCGCTGACCACGATGCGCCACTTCACCATGTGCCCGGATTGCCAGGCTGAGTACGACGACCCGCTGAACCGCCGCTTCCACGCCCAGCCCAACGCCTGCCCTAAATGCGGGCCCAGCCTGCAACTTGCGGACGGGGCAGGCACCATCATCGCCTGCCGGGATGTTCTAGAAAAAGCCGCCGAACTGCTGGACAAGGGCAATATCGTCGCCATCAAGGGTATGGGCGGTTTTCAGCTCGCCTGTGACGCCACCGACCAGGGGATTGTGGCACGACTCAGGCAACGAAAAAGACGGCCCGGAAAACCCTTCGCTCTGATGATGGCTTCCCTCAAGGAGATAAAGAAACACTGCCTGGTATCCCCCAGGGAAGAAGAGCTACTGCTATCCGCCCAATCCCCTATTGTTCTCCTCAAGTGGCAGAGGGATGTCTCAAACATAACAAATGAAGTCGCCGAGCGGAATAAATACCTGGGGGTGATGCTCCCCTCGACGCCGCTGCACCACATACTGCTACACTATGCGGCAATACCGCTGGTCATGACCAGTGGTAACATCAGTGAAGAACCCATCTGTAAGGATAACGACGAGGCGATACGCCGGCTCAATGGCATTGCCGATTACTTCGTGCTCCACAACCGGGATATCTATTCCCGCTACGATGACGGCGTCTACCTGGTGGAGAGAGATAAGGCACGGGCACTCAGGCGGGCTCGCGGTCACGCGCCATCACCCATCATGCTACCTTTTCAATCAAAGCAGATTCTCGCCTGCGGCGCCGAGGAGAAGAACACCTTTTGCCTGACCAAGGACAAATATGCCTTTTTAAGCCAGCACATCGGCGATATGGACAACGAAGAGACGCTGGAGCACTTTGAGGACACCATCGGTCTCTATCAGAGGCTGTTCCGTATTGAACCCGAAATTATCGCCCACGATATGCACCCCGAGTATCACGCCACGAAGTACGCCCTCAAGACCGGCGCCGAAAGAGGCCTAAAGACCATCCCGGTACAGCACCACCACGCCCACATTGTCAGCTGCCTGGTGGAAAACGAAGTCCAGGAACCGGTTATCGGCGTCGCCTTCGATGGCACCGGCTATGGAACCGACGGCAATATATGGGGCGGTGAGTTCCTGGTCTGCGATTTGCAGGGTTTCAAGCGGGTTGCCCACCTGGAGTACGTCCCCATGCCCGGCGGCGACATCGCCATCCGCAAGCCTTACCGCATGGCGCTGGGCTATCTCCTTACACTGCTGGGGAAGGAAACGCCCCGGGAAAACCTGCCGATTATCAGCCGGGTACCCGCCGAAGAGGTGGAGATTATCACAAGGCAACTGGAGCAGGGCCTTAACGCGCCGCTTACCTCAAGCGCCGGCCGCCTTTTCGACACCATCTCGGCGCTAGCCGGCATCAGGGGCGAGATTGAATTCGAAGCCCAGGCAGCTATCGAGCTTGAGATGCTGGCACCGGATGATATAAACCAGTTTGACGACTATCCTTTTACCATAGAGCCAGAAAATGGTATGCTGATAGTCAGGCTCGGAGAGCTTATTGCCGCAGTCGTCAGCGACGTCGCCAGCGGAGTTCCGGTATCATCTATATCGGGCAGGTTTCATCGTACTGTAGCCAGCATAATAGCCAGAACCTGCCGCCTGATTTCGGAAAAAACCAGAATAGCCTCGGTGGCTTTGAGTGGCGGCGTCTTCCAGAATAGATTGCTGTTCAACCTGGTGATAGACGGGCTGGAAAAAGAGGGCTTGAAGGTATTCAGCCACCAGACCGTCCCCTGCAACGACGGCGGCATCGCCCTGGGGCAGGCGGTAATCGCCCATTTCAGCTAGAGATAAGGAGTCTACGATATGTGCCTGGCAATACCGGTACAGATTACCTCGATAAATGGCACCGAAGCCGATGTCAGGGTCGGCGGTATCACCAAAAAAGCCAGCCTGTGGCTTACCCCCCAGGCCAAGGTGGGCGACTATGTCCTCCTCCACGCCGGTTACGCCATCGCTATCGTCGATGAAGCCGAAGCCGAGGAGACGCTGTCTATTTTCCGGGAAATGGCGGAGAAGATGGAGAGTCAATGGCAACAGTAGACGATTTTCGCCGTTCTGAGCTGGCAGCGGGGATAGTCCATAGTATCAGCCAGCACGCCACCAGAGAGGCTCGTTTTATGGAGTTCTGCGGCGGGCATACCGTCGCCATCCTCAAAAACGGCATCCGCCAGCTATTGCCGCCGACAATAACGCTTACCTCGGGCCCAGGATGTCCGGTGTGTGTCACCGATAACGCCGACCTGGACAAAGCCATCGCCCTGGCCAAGCTGCCGAATCTAATTATGGCATCCTTCGGCGATATGCTGCGGGTTCCCGGCAGTAGCTCCAGCCTCCAGGAAGCCAGAGCCGCCGGCAGTGATATCCGCATCGTCTACTCCCCGCTGGACGCCCTTGAGCTGGCGCGGAACAACCCGCAAAAATCGGTGGTTTTTCTCGCCGTCGGCTTCGAGACGACCGCTCCCGGCGTCGCCGCCTCGGTACTCCAGGCGAAAAAGGATGGCTTGAAGAACTACTACATACTCTCCCTGCACAAGCTCTGCCCGCCGATTACAAAGGTTTTGCTCGATTCCGGCGAGATAAACATACAGGGGCTAATCTGCCCCGGACACGTAAGCGCTATCATCGGCTCCAACCCATGGCAGTTCATCGCCCGCGATTACGGCATCCCCTGCGTCGTCTCCGGATTCGAGCCGCTGGATATACTGCAGTGCGTTGATATGCTGGCACAACAGGTAGCCAGAGGGGAAGCAAGGGTCGAGATAGCCTACAAGCGGGGCGTCACCCCACAGGGCAACCTGACCGCCATCAAGATTATGGAGCAGGTGTTCCAGCCAGCCCCAGTATACTGGCGCGGGGTGGGTAAAGTAGCCGATAGCGGCTTGTCGCTGAGAGCCGAGTTCAAAGCTTTCGATGCCGAGCACAATTTCAAGTTTGACCCGGGACCGACGAAAACCCAGAAGGGATGCATCTGCGGCGACATCTTAAGAGGCGTTAAAACGCCACAACAATGCACCCTCTTTCGGCGAGTGTGCACGCCAATGAGCCCGGTCGGACCCTGCATGGTCTCCTCGGAAGGTAGCTGTGCCGCCTATTATCACTACGGGGAAGACGATGACCGATAAAGTCCTGCTCGCCCACGGCAGTGGCGGTAAGCTGGCACACGAAATTGTCCACAACAGCTTCCTATCCGCCCTGGGCAACCCCATTCTCAACCCGCTTGACGACTCGGCTATCATCAGCGCCGAGGGCAATCTAGCTTTCACCACCGACAGCTATGTCGTCCAGCCTATCTTCTTCCCCGGTGGCGACATCGGCAGGCTCGCCGTCTGCGGCACGGTGAACGACCTGGCTATGGTCGGGGCGACACCCCTCTATCTGAGCCTGGCCTTCATCATTGAAGAAGGTCTGCCGATAAAAGACCTGGAGAGGGTGGTAGCATCCATCAAGGAAACAGCCGAAGAGTCAGGGGTTAAAATCGTTACCGGGGATACCAAGGTAGTCAACCACGGCAGTGCCGACAGGCTTTTTATCAACACCGCCGGCATCGGTATCATACCGCCGGAGGTAAATATATCGGGTCATAACGCCCGACCCGGCGATGCGGTGATAATAAACGGCACTATCGGCGACCACGGCATCGCCGTACTCAGCCAGCGCGAAGGGCTGGGCTTCGCCACTAAACTTGAAAGCGATTGCTCTCCCTTAAACGGACTGGTAGCCGAGATGCTGGAAGCCAGCAACGCCATACGCTGTCTTCGTGACCCGACCCGCGGTGGTCTGGCCAGCACCCTGAACGAGCTGGCGGAGCAGTCGGGGGTGAGCATCAGGATAGAAGAGGAGAAGATACCGGTCCGCGAAGAGGTTGCCAGCGCCTGCGAGATGCTGGGTTTAGACCCACTGCACGTCGCCAATGAGGGCAAACTGGTGGCTATCATAGACGCAGGGGACGCCGAAGCTGTAGTGGAAAGGATGCGAAAGAATCAATACGGGCGGGATGCCACCATCATCGGCGAGGTGCGAGAGGGGCATCCGGGGCGGGTGGTAATGAAAACCAGGCTCGGCACCTCCCGCATCGTGGATATGCTGGTCGGCGAACCCCTGCCAAGGATATGTTAGCCATGCACGAAATGGCTGTTACCCGCAGCATGCTCGACCTCGTACTGGAAGAAACCGCCAGGTCCAGTGGCAATAAGGTGACGATGATAAACATCGTGCTCGGCGAAATGTCCGGCGTGGTCGACAGATGCGTCCGGTTCTACTTCGATTATATGAGCAGGGATACGCCGGCAGAAGGGGCAGAACTCTGCTTCCGTAAAGTGGCTAACCAGGCACGCTGCCGCAAGTGTGGTAACGTATTCAGTCCCAGGGATATTTTCTGGTCGTGCGATAAATGCGGCTCTATGGAGATAGAGATTACCGCCGGCAGTGAACTTTATATAGAAAGTATAGAGGTGGAATAATGGAAATAAAGGTCTTAAAAAACATCTTAAGCGCCAACAACCAGATAGCGGAACAGAACCGCCGGTTGCTTTCCGGTAAGAGCATCCTGGCGGTGAACGTCATGTCCTCGCCCGGCGCCGGCAAGACAACCCTCATGCTGAGAACGGCGGAAGAGCTGAAAGGCAAAGCCCGCATCGCCGTTATCGAGGGAGACGTCAGCTCCAGCATCGATACCGAAAAACTGAGCCAGGCCGGAGTAACGGCTATCCAGATAAACACCGACGGCGGATGTCACCTCGACGCCGGCATGGTCAACTCGGCACTGCTGAACCTGCCCCTCGACGAGCTGGATATAGTCTTTATCGAGAACGTGGGCAACCTCATCTGCCCCGGCGAGTTCGAGCTGGGCGAGCACCTCAAGGTGGTGATCGCCAGCACCCCGGAGGGCGACGACAAGCCCCACAAGTACCCCCTGCTCTTTACCATCGCCGACGCCCTCGTGGTCAACAAGACCGACCTCATGCCCTATGTGAACTTCGATATGGACGGCTTTAGCCGCGCCGTAAAGGGGCTTAACCAGAAAGCGGCGCTCTTCAAGGTCTGCGGCATCACCGGCGACGGCATCGGTGACTGGGGGGCGTGGATTATGAAAAAACTGAACGAGATACGAGCCAACGCCGGCAAAAGTGATTAAGAAGCCGGCGAAGGATTTGCCCTCTCGCCTTAAAAAGCCCGGCAATAAATTTAAGGCTTACCGGCTGAACCATGAGGGCTGCAATATAGACTTTTTTGAATACTTTAGCTATTATATAAGCGACCGGTGTCAAGCCGGCGACGGGGTGCCACCGAAAAGGCAATACTATAAGTTTAGTGAAGAGGTAATAAATGAACGTAACCGAGTATCTTTTCAGAGAATACCGCGATTTAACTACTTCCTATGTTGACATCAGCAAGCGCCTGAGAGAGCTGCTGCCCACCTTCTCTGATATACACCAGTCGAGCGAAACGCCGGGTATCAAAGCAACCAAGAGAATCCTGCTTGACCTCGATAAGACCGAAGACGAAATCCAGGATGCCCTGCAAAAGGTAAGGAACATCAAGCATACGCTGGTGGGGTTGCTTTAGGGCTTAGATAGCGTTTCATATCCACACCATTGAAATATCTCTTTCCTTTATTGCAAGGAGAGGGATGTTTTTTATTTAATGGAGTATCAATAGCACATATGTTACACAAATGTTGAACATGTCTTGACATGTATATTACATATGTCATATAAAGATGGTAATAGTATTGACAAGTGTGATATACTACACACTCAAGGAAATGTCACAAAACGCGTGTTTTGTGATGGTGTGTGGGGTGTTAATATGAAGGACAAAAGAGTTAAACCAATTACAATAAAAATAGAAGTGTGCATTGACGAGGATGGAGAAGGCTACCATGCATATTGTCCTGCACTCAAGGGATTACATACTTATGGTGCGACAATAGAAGAAGCTCGTCAGAATGTTAAATATGCCATTTACGCATATCTGGGTTCATTGGCAAAACACAATGAGTCGTTACCCGCTGGTATCTCTCGAATACAAGACGACAGCGACTGCAAAGAACGATATACCCAAGATTTAGAGCTTGCTTTTGCATGAGTTATACCACCAACGAGTGGAATCAGATAAAAGGGCTGTCATCTAGAAAGATAATAAAAGCCCTTCTAAAAGATGGGTTTATACTCGACGAGGAAGTCAGGACAGAGCGGTTATATAGGCACCCAGATGGCAGAAAAGTATCTATCCATTATCATAGTGGTAATGAGACATATGGACCAGGCCTACTTAGGGCTTTAATCAATGATATAGGATGGTCTACTAATGATTTACGGCGGCTAAAATTGGTGAAATGATAATGCCTAAAACAGTAAACAATAGACAGAGAATAATCACAAAGCGTAATTTTATAGTAGAACTTAAAAAAGCCTGTGTTAAGAAGTCTCAATCTTCTCCAAAACAGTCAAAAGCATAGGCTTCTCATCTTGCCTGTGGTTATACCTGACTACGTACTCATGCCTTCTTCAATAATCCCCCCACTTCCCTCACCCCACCCTCTTTAAGGTTGCCCAGTTTCAAGTTGCCCATCCTCATCCTTTTCAGCTCAATAACGGGGTGTCCCACTGCTTCGAACATGCGGCGCACCTGGCGTTTTTTGCCTTCGTGGATGGTGATGCTGTATTCGTTATCGCCCAGCTTTTTTACCCTCGCCGGTGCCGTCATGCCGTCCTCCAGCTTAATGCCCCCCTCCAGTTGCCGCATTTCGCTTGCTCTTAGCACTCCCTTGACGCGCACGATATATTCTTTCTCGCTTTCAAAGCTGGGGTGGGTCAGGCGATGGGCTAAATCGCCGTCGTTGGTCAGCAGTATCAAGCCGGTGCTGTCTTTGTCCAACCGCCCCACTGGATAAAGCCGCAGCTTTTTGTATTTTTCCGGCAGCAGGTCAAGAACGGTCCGCCGCCCGCGCTCGTCCCTGACGGTGGAAAGGACGCCCTTTGGTTTGTTTAACACTAAATAGGCGAACTGCTGCGGCCTGACGTCCAGCCGCCTGCCGTCGAGGTATATCTCGTCCCGCTGCGGGTCAACTGGGTGGTTGAAGCCTGTTACCGCCTCTCCGTTGACTCTCACCCTACCCTCTTTTATGGCGGCGGACATCCGGCGGCGGGAGCCGGTGCCCGCCTGCGTCAGCACCTTCAGCAATGGCTGTTTCTCCATACCCCTATTATAGCCGCCACCGATTGGAGAGTCTAAGATAGGCAAAGATATCGTAAATCCCTCCCTACATCCCCATTTTTCTGGGCTTAACATCCCACCCTGCCCTCCCTCGACAGCTCTCCAGAATCTGTCGGACGCTTTTTTAGCCCACCCCAACACTAGAGGGAGTTTAAGAGGGGCAAAGCCCCTCTTTCTATATCTCCCCCTCTCCTTACAAGGAGAGGGGGATTAAGGAGGTGAGGTTGGTGAAGAATACTAATCCAGTTTTATTATCTATACCCACCCTCCGCCCTTTAAGGAAGATGGTGAGGTGAAACTAAAAGTATAATTGTAACCATTACCTTGAGACTATATACTATAAATATGCCTCAGTTTGAGATTGTATCTGATTTCGGCCTTACCGGTGACCAGCCCCAGGCGGTGGACGGGCTGGTAGCGGGGTTGAACAAAGGCTGCAAAGGGCAGACGCTTTTAGGTGTTACCGGCAGTGGCAAGACCTTTGCCATCGCCAATGTCATCGCCCGGGTGCAGCGACCGACGCTGGTCATCAGCCACAACAAGACTCTAGCCGCCCAGCTCTACTCCGAGTTCAAGGAGTTCTTCCCCAACAACGCCGTGGAGTATTTCGTCAGCTACTATGACTACTACCAGCCGGAAGCCTACATCCCCCGCACCGATACCTACATTGAAAAGGAAGTGGATATCAACGATGAGATAGACAAGCTGCGCCACGCCTCCACCCGCGCCCTCTTCGAGCGGCGGGACGTGGTTATTGTCGCCTCGGTGTCGTGCATTTACGGGCTGGGAGAACCAGAGGAATACCGCAGCTTCGTTCTAAACGTAAAAAGGGGGGAGAATTACCCCCGCGAAGAAGTTTTACGCAAGCTGGTTAATATGCAGTACGAGCGAAACGACATTGACTTTACCCGGGGCAGGTTCCGCATCCGCGGCGACACCCTGGAAATACAGCCGTCCTATGAAGAGGTGGCGACCAGGGTAGAGTTCTTCGGCGACGAGGTGGAACGCATCGTTAGCATTGACCCGCTCACCGGCGAGTTTCTCAACGAGCTTGATTCCACCGATATATACCCGGCCAAGCACTTCGTCACCTCACAGGAAAAGCTGATACTGGCTGTCGAAAGCATCAAGCAGGAGCTTGACGAAAGGCTTGCCGAGCTGAAAAAGCAGGGCAAACTGCTGGAGGCTTCGCGGCTGGAAGCCCGCACCAACTACGACCTGGAGATGCTGGTAGAAGCCGGCTACTGCAACGGTGTGGAGAACTACTCCCGCCATCTGGCACAGCGTGCCGCCGGCAGCCCGCCATATACGCTGCTGGATTATTTTCCGGATGATTTTCTGCTGGTTATAGACGAATCCCACATGACCATCCCACAGATTCGGGGTATGTACCGCGGCGACCGCTCGCGTAAGGAAACGCTAGTGGGTTATGGCTTTCGCCTGCCCTCGGCGCTGGATAACCGCCCGCTCAACTTCGAGGAGTTCAACCAGCGCGTCAACCAGGTAATTTTTACCTCGGCGACGCCGTCTGAATACGAATACAAGCACAGCCAGCAGGTGGTGGAGCAACTGGTGCGTCCCACCGGGCTGTTGGAGCCAACCATCGAGGTCAAACCGACAAGCGGACAGGTCGACGACCTCATCCACCAGATTAAGCTGAGGGTGGACAAAGGAGAACGCTGCCTGGTAACTACCCTGACCAAGCGGCTGGCAGAAAAGCTGGCTGATTACCTGGTGGAAGCGGGCATCAAGACCCACTACCTCCATTCAGAGGTCAATACCCTGGAACGGGTGGAGATACTGCGCGACCTGCGCCTCGGCGTCTATGACGTCGTCGTCGGCATCAATTTATTGAGAGAAGGACTCGACCTGCCCGAGGTCAGCCTGGTGGCTATCCTTGACGCCGATAAGGAAGGCTTTTTAAGGTCGGATGGGGCGCTGATTCAAACAATGGGGCGTGCCTCCCGCCACATCGACGGGCACGTCATTATGTACGCCGATAACATGACTGGCTCTATGACAAGAGCCATAGAAGAAACCCGCCGTCGCCGCCAGATTCAGGAAGCCTATAATATAGAGCACGGCATCACCCCGCAGGGAATAAGAAAGGCAATAAAGGATATCACCGAGCGGGTTAAAGCAGTCGCCGAGGACAAGGTAAAATATCATATTCTCCCCGAAAGCCGTGAGGACATAGCCCGGCTGGTCAAAGAGCTGGAGAGGCAGATGAAGGCGGCGGCTAAAAACCTGGAGTTTGAGAAGGCGGCACTGCTGCGCGACCGTATAATTGAACTGCGCCGCGAGCTTGCCACCGCGGAGTTGCCCGGATGAACAATGACGGCGAAGATGCAGAGACCAGACAGGAGCGCCGCGAAAAGCGCACCGAAAAGAGAAGGGAGAGTATGCTCAAGCACGGCAAGAGCCTCATCAAGACCTACCGAGACGCCATCCTCAAGAGGCTGCGGGGGAAGAAAAGCGGAAAGTAGGGATAGCTTCTAAATAGACCTTACAATTAAGACAACGCATAAGCTAACTGGCGTTGGGTATTGGTGTATAGCTAAATACAGCAACGAGATATACTGCTATCGTTTAAGAATGATTTATGACTTTCCTTTTGATATATTTTAGGTTTTTTGACTTTTAAATTTGGCATGCTTTTCATAATTATATACTTCCCACTATTTTTACAACATCTTTTAATTAACTTATGCAATCCTTCGTCATGTGAAGACACTACCCTACATCCAGAGACAAATAATATTGCAACTATATGGTGGTCATTAAAATCTGTTAAAATAAAATTTCTCTCTAGGAATTCTTGAGTATTATCAACTTCTTGTTTTGGTAATATGTGAGTAAGACCAGCATGTTCTAACTCTTTTAAATAACTTCGAAACTTACCATAATTTGAAAGTTGTTTTTTATATTTAGAACCACCATGAATCACTGTATGCCCTTCTTGGCTTATCCAGTTTCTCAGCGGCTCAAAATCTTTATTATTATTCTCACTTATTTCACTAAAGGTATCCGCATCAATAACTACACACATATTAATATCCTAATGCACTTAGGTCTTCTTTTAAGAAAAATTCCCTATACCCTTTTGGTTGCTCCTTAGGTAAATTACCTTCTTCATCAATATCAATTATATTTAGCACATTACCTTCACTGCTATTCTCAAAATATACAATCTGTGATTTTGGTTTCTCTTTTTTCTTTTTACTCTTAAAGTTCATTCTGAATCGGTCAATAATAAAATCACTATGCGTTTCAACTATAAATTGCTTATTCTCCATTACTGCAAGATTGAAAAATACATCTCCCCAAGCTGCCTGAGCTCTTGGGTGTAAATGTATTTCAGGTTGTTGAATCGCATATGCAGTACCTTTGCGTTCTTCAAAAAGATCTACTAATATTGGCAATACTTGTGATACACCATAGCCAACATTAGTTATTTTCGTAGATTGACCTGATAGAATAATGTCCACTTCAAATGGTGTGATTTTTCGCCTACCGTATTTTTTGATATCAACTGAATCGAAAAGTCCGCTTTCTTTACCGAATTCTTCAACAAATCTCTTGAATTTCTCAGCTTTGCCTTTGCTTTCCAATAATTTTTTTATAGAATACGGGGTATGATGCCCCTCTGAGGAATAACGCGTATCGTATTTTGTATAAATAGGCTGTGGTTTTGTTCTTATCGGTGCAATCCACTTTAGGTTTCTGTAAAAAGCTTGAAATGAAAAGGTTATTCCTCTTCTAGTAACAAGTTCTTTTTCTAACATATCTTCAATGATACTATTAAGAGTAGCAATATTCCTAGCCTTTATCTTTTTAAGTTCTTTAAATCCTCTTTCTTCTTTTTTATGACTATTTACCCATTGCAAAAACATCTCTCTTACGCTACTGTAATTTTCTGTTATGCTTTCTGCGTTCCTTATTTTATAATATATTCTTCTTCCTTTGAGTTTGATTTCTGCTTTTTTACTTTTTGTAACAATTGTATAACGTTTAATTATAGGCGTCCCATCACTCTCTGAAAAAGTCATCAGGAATGCTTCGTATTCTTCCTTTTTATCCTCTTCAGAACCAAAGAATGCACCAACGTGAAAATATTTTTTATCTTTGGCGTGCATACTAACTATATCTTCATAATTCCCTAACTCTACTTCCTCATTGAAAAACTGCCCACCTATCCAAAAAGCAGGTGAATGGAATAGATGCAATAATGCCAATAAAGACGTCTTTCCGGTGCTATTCTCTCCAACAAAGAAGTTAACGTCTTTAATTGGTAATAGTGTTTCCTGGAAACCTCTAAAATGATCAACAAACATACATTTCATGAGATGATCCTCCCTATATCTATTCCTCGATTCGTCTATTATTATTTAATTGTAAACCCTTACCTTTTTATAATCTATTAAACTTTTACCAAGGAACCTTTTAGCAGAGCCCTAAACCTCCGCCCCACCATCATCTATAGCCTTGCCCATCTCCTCCTCAAGCTGCTCCATAATGCGGGCAGCGCGGGGGTAGCCGATGTGGAGCTTCCTCTGCAGAAAGGAGGTGGATATCTGCTTGTATTCCTTAGCTAGTTGCTTGGCCGCCTCCAGGAGCGGGTCTTCCGGGAAACCTTCTCTTCTACCAGCAGTCACCGAAGGCACCAGTTCATCGACCCTGAGTGATGGAGACTCTTCACCCTTCTGCCCGCCCCAGAAGTAAACTAATCTCTCCACCTCAGCCTCAGAGACAAAGCACCCCTGGAGGCGCTTGGGCTTGGCGGCTTCGGTGGGCATATAGAGCATATCGCCCCTGCCCAGCAGCTTTTCAGCACCGCCGCCGTCGAGGATGGTGCGCGAGTCCACCTGGGAGGTTACAGCGAAGCTGATGCGGGTGGGGAAGTTAGCCTTGATGAGACCGGTGACCACATCCACCGAAGGCCTCTGGGTAGCCACCACCAGATGAATGCCAACCGCCCGGGCAAGCTGGGCCAGGCGGCACAATATGTGCTCCACTTCGTCAAAGCCAGCCATCATCAAGTCAGCCAGCTCGTCAATTACTAGGACAAGGTTGGGCAGCCTTTCGTTTCCCTGCTTGTTCTTATTGTAACCCTCAATATTGCGCACCCCTTCGGTAGCCAGCTTCTGATACCGCTTGTCCATCTCCTGGTTGAGCCAGCGCATGGTATTCAGCGCCTTCCGGGTATCGACGATAATCGGTACCGCCAGGTGGGGCAGGCTATTGAACGATGTCAGCTCCACCCGCTTGGGGTCAATCATAATGAACCTGGTATCGAAAGGGGTATTGTACATCAGCAGGCAACAGACAATAGCATTGAGACAGACAGTCTTGCCGCTCCCGGTGGCACCGGCGATAAGCAGGTGGGGCATCTTAGCCAGGTCACCGGAGATAGCCTCGCCACCGGCACCCTTACCCAGGGCTATCGCCAGGCTGGACCTGGCCAGAATCTTCTGATAAGCATTGGTCTCTATCACCCCGCGCAGGCTGACGGTGCTATAGACCGTATTGGGAACCTCTATACCGACCAGAGATTTACCCGGCACCGGGGCTTCAATCCTGATGCTGGGGGCGGCCAGAGACAGAGCCAGGTCGTTAGCCAGCGAGGTGATTCTCTCCACCTTGACCCGGGTGCGGGACACCTCCTTCTGGGTTACCACCAGATTACCGTCCTTGTCCCTTTCCTTTACCTCTCTTAGCTTGCGGTCCCAGCCCGGCTCGACCCCGAACTGGGTAACCGTCGGCCCGGCGTTTATCTGGACCACCCTGGCGTCAACGCCATAGCTTGCCAGGGCGTCCGAGATTATCTGCGCCCTCTGGGCGTTATCAGCCTGCCCTAACTCAATTTCGGCAGTCCTTTCCAGAATATCAATCGGCGGCAGTCGCCAGCCGTCGACAACAACCAGGGAAGATGATTCGCCGTACTTGCGCCAGACCTCCTGCGCCACCTGCTTCAGGTCTCGCTGCGGTTCAACAGCAGGCGCCATGGTTTCAGCCACGGCTGGGGCAGCCTCTCTACCAGTTACTGGCTCTCTAAGCGGGATTTCCGGCGGCACCAGAACCGGTGGCGGGATTATCTTCTCGGAGGGAGCTTTTACATCGTCAGGTCTGGTATAGGC
>DAOUDM010000037.1:0-11797 GCA_034431095.1 Dehalococcoidales bacterium
AGAGACAGGCCTTATTATATGCCGCTTTCTGAGGGAAGGAACTATCTGCCTGACCTGGACGCCATCCCCGAAGGAGTGCTGAAGAAGGCAAAGCTTATATGGCTGAACTATCCCAACAACCCCACCGGCGCCGTCGCCAATCTTGGTTTCTTTAACCGGGTTGTCCAATTTGCCCGCCAGCATGACATAGCTGTTTGCCATGATGCTCCGTATACGGAAATCGCCTTTGACGGATACCAGCCAATCAGCTTCCTGCAGGCTGATGGAGCCAGGGAGGTGGGGGTGGAGTTTCACTCCCTGTCCAAGAGCTATAGCATGACCGGCTGGCGTATAGGAATGGCCGTCGGCAACGCTGAAATGATAGGTGCACTGGGAAGCGTTAAGTCGAATCTGGACTCGGGGATACCGCAGGCTATACAGTATGCCGCTATTGAGGCTCTCAGTGGCCCCCAGGATTGTATTGCCGAGCATAACGCCATTTATCAGCGGCGACGCGACCTCATTATCGAAGTGCTGAACGATATCGGCCTTAAAGCCAAACCGGCTAAGGCAGGCCTTTATATCTGGGCTAAGGTGCCCAAGGGATATACCTCTACAGAGTTAGCCAGCGATTTGCTAGACAAGGTCGGCGTGGTCGTTATCCCGGGTGTAGGCTATGGCAGTAGTGGTGAGGGCTATGTGCGATTGTCCTTGGCCATACCGGATGCCGGGCTGGTTAAGGGCTTATCCCGTCTTTCCGCCTGGCAGGATAGTAAGAACCGGTTTAAGCCGAAGAAGTAGCTTTACATAACAGGAGAGTACTATCACAAAAAGTACGCTATCCACCCGGGCGTCATCGGAAAGGGCGTTCCTAGTGGCAGTAGTTGTCGATAGAGCCAGTGACGGGTGGTCGGTGGAGGAATCCCTTAATGAACTGGCTCAGCTGGCTGGTACGGCCGGGGCTAAGGTGGTTGGCAGGCTCGCTCAGAAATTGCATACGCCGTCCCGGACGCACTATCTGGGTAAGGGTAAACTAGAGGAGCTATCGGCGGCAAAAGAAAGCACAGGTTACAATGTAGTTATCTTTGAAGATGAGCTTACGCCGTTACAGCAACGGAACCTGGAGGATGCCCTGAAGGTCAAGGTTATCGACCGGGTGGCGCTCATATTGGATATTTTTGCCCGACACGCCCACACCCACGAGGGTAAGCTACAGGTCGAGCTAGCACAGCATCAATACCTGCTACCCCGCCTCGCCGGGCAGTGGAGCCATCTGGAAAGGCTCGGCGGCGGTATCGGCACCAGGGGGCCTGGCGAATCGCAGCTCGAGACCGACCGGCGTATCATCCGTCGTAAAATAAACCACCTGAAGTCGCGGATTGAAGAGGTGAGAAAACATCGCATGCTGTACCGCCAACAGCGACAGAAGAGCAGTCTGCCGATAGTCGCCATGGTGGGTTATACCAATACCGGCAAGAGCACTTTGCTCAACACTCTAAGTCAGGCCGGGGTTCTTGTCGAAGAGAAGCTATTCGCAACATTAGATCCAACAACCAGGCGTTTGACCTTGCCCGATAAGAGTGTCGTCCTGCTGAGCGATACAGTCGGCTTCATCAGAAAACTGCCGCCAACGGTTATCGATGCCTTCCGGGCGACTCTTGAGGAATTGACAGAGGCGAGCATTATCCTCCATGTGGTCGACCTGTCCGCACATAATGCCGCTGAGCAGTGTCAGGTGGTCGAGGATATACTTGACGATCTAGAACTCAGCAATAAGACAAGAATTACGGCGCTAAATAAAATCGATCTTTTACTGAAGTTCTCCAGGGAATGGGATGAAGAGGGGGCAACCAGTTATCTTACAAAAATGGCAAGTGGTGCCGGGAAAGATATGGTGATGATTTCGGCGAAAAAGGGGTGGGGTCTTAAAAAACTCTTGGAAAACATCAACCGGGTCGTCAATCTAGCAAAAAAACCGATTTTTGAAAACCCCCCGAATAATGAGGCTCTGTAATCAAAATCTAGCCCCTTATAATACTAAATGAATGGTATTCTACCTTTAAGCCCTAATATTGGCTTCTGCCGCTTGTTGATGACTGTGATGATAGCCAAAAACGGGTAAGCGGCTTAAAAGGGGTAAAAATCAACTTTACGTCCCTTATTTTCACAAGGTTCTCCATTTTTTGGTAACCCACCCTCTTTATCCCCCCTTCCTTAAAGAGCGGTGGGCGGGTATAGATAATAAAAAAGGGGTGGGGTGGTTTTGAGTCAAGCTACTCTTTTAATAGAACAACCTCTCCCCCTTAATCCCCCTCTCCTTATAAGGAGAGGGGGGAGATATTAAAAAGAGGGGCTTCGCCCCTCTTAAACACCCCTTCCTCTTTGCCCGGTTTGGTTTTGCCGGGGGTATCTCGACAAAGAGATAGGTTAGAAGTTTACATAATACTTCCAAGACCTAATTATGGTATAATGAGGATATGACCACTGATAATTTGATAAACCTTATTGCGGCAATCCTTGTGGGAGGCGGCACGCTTGCCCTTGCTTTTACAGCATGGAAATCTATTCGGCAAACTCGTAAGCTCCAAAAAACGGAGCATAAACATAGACTATTAAATGAGATTATTGAGTGGGGTTTAGAGGTTTCTAGAGTTACTTCTGTGTCCGGCTTTACAAGGTATGCTGAAGTAGAGGATATACAGAAACAGAGGCTAATAATTGTAAGTGATTTACTCGGTAAATTCACAAGTTTGGAAACACGAGGTAAATATATAAAGCAGATTGCTTTAAAGCTAGAAAATAGCTTAGGTAATGTAGTAGAAGAAGTTATAATAAACATAAAGGAGCGCAATAAGCTTTTAGTTGAGTCGATGGGGATGAGTAGGTCTGGTCCCCCTTTAGACGAATTGCTGAAGATAACTGAAATCTTGAATGTGAATGGGGAGGCATTAGACGGATTGAGTGATGAAGGAAAGAAGATATTCGACTTAGGTAAAAATTTTAAGGCATTGGGAGAATCTGCAAACAAAGTAGTAGAAGAAGCCACCAAAATAAAGACCAGAGATGTGGGCTAATTCCTCTCAGTTTATGTAAACCCGTATATGTAGTCCACATATATTGGTTCGCACTATATATGTTATGTGAAGCGACGAACTATATAATGCGAATATGCTCGTGCTTGGGCGATAACCGTCCCCTATTATATTATCCCTTTTTATCTGCGAAGCTATAGATCAGGGCAAAAGAGTACTTCCCGTTATCGACTTGATATTGTATTGAATAAACCTCGCAGTTGGAATCTGAAAGGTAATCTAATAGTTTTCTAAGCTCGTGTTTTACATTTTCAGTCGTTTCTGCTTCTATAATTTGTACCTTTAGATTGTCAGCTTTTGCCGGTCCTACTGCCATCCTTTTCACCTCATTATAATTTTATTTACTATATTAGCATAATATCTAAGCCTGCGTCTCTTTTTTATAAAAAGTGGGCTCGGTAGGATTCGAACCTACGACCAATCGGTTATGAGCCGACCGCTCTGCCGCTGAGCTACGAGCCCACGAAACGAGGTTATCACTTCCTAAGAGTTAACTCAAGTATTGCCTGGAGCGGGAGACGGGGCTCGAACCCGCGACAACCTGCTTGGAAGGCAGGGACTCTACCAACTGAGTTACTCCCGCATAGATATTATGTCAACTATACCCTGTATCCCCCACATCGGCTGACATATATTATAACTACTGGCACTGGGGCAAGCAACCGTCCTAGTCCGTGATGTTGATTTCCAGCTTGTCTACCTGGTCCACCCCTTTAAGCGAGGTTACCATGCCGATAACGGTATTCCTGACGAACTCGTTTATAAAATCATTTGATGGAATTACGGTATCATTGACATTGATTAAGACTTCATCCCCGTTAAAAGACAGGTCAACGCTCCGTATTTCGCCGACTCCCTTCAGCACAGAGAGCATACCGGTGACAACACTGTTAATGAATTCCTGCACGAAATCTTCAATCGGTATAGGAACATCGTTGATAGAAAGACTTACCTTTCTTGACGCCATTGGTTATTCTCCTTTCTCATCCTGTAAGGATACCGCCCGCAGTTACCGCCTGTCCACTCTTCGCTTGAAGAGAAGCCAGTTCTTACCATTGGTATGGAGTAGGACATAGTCGCCCGACAGCTTACTTCCCTTAAGGTTAAGCTCGAGAAGGTCGGCCCCTTTCTTGTCCAACTCAAACTCGCCATTATCCCATATCTCTACCGCCCCGGCTCCATACTGGCCTTCGGGAATCTGGCCGGAAAAGTCTATATATTCTACCGGGTGGTCTTCAACCTGGACTGCCAGGCGCTTTACCCCGGGTTCAAGTGGTACTCCCTTGGGTACCGCCCAGCTCTTGAGGACACCGTCAATCTCCAGGCGGAAGTCGTAGTGTAGGTGCCTTGCCTGGTGCCTGTGAACGACGAAGCGAGAGCCGCCTCCGCCAGCCGACTGACCATCGGGCTCGGGGGTACTGTTAAAATCTCTCTTACCCCGATACTTCTCCAGAGCCATCATAAGAATGCCATTGTAAAAAAATTGAGCATCCTTTTTAATACCCAACTTTTTTACAGCTTCAGAAATCTAGATATAGAACTGTATGTTTTGTTTAACACTTCCCTATTCTGAACATCTTGGTTCCGCATACCGGGCATACACCCTGGGTCGCCGGCCGGCCATTCTTCATGGTTATCGATCTGGGGTTGCTCATCTCCCTCTTGGATCGGCATTTGACACAATATGCTTGCATAGCATCCTCCTTTCCTGTATGGAGAATAAACCACTCTCAGGGCGATGTCAATAGCCTGTTGCTTGTTTTATGGGATATGCTTATACTTATTTCGTTTGTCTGGAGGGGGGATATTGAGGTAGAATTGGGGCTGGAGAGGTGTCCGAGTGGTTGATGGTGCCGCTCTCGAAAAGCGGTCTCCGTGTTTAGCGGAGCGTGGGTTCGAATCCCACCCTCTCCGCCAATTGACGGACTGAACCCGTTTTAATAACATATAAAGTTCTATAGCCTGCTTTAACGGAGAGGTGCTAGAGTGGCCTATCAGGCGCGCCTGGAGAGCGCGTGTAGCTTTTGCTACCGTGGGTTCGAATCCCACCCTCTCCGCCACCATTTTTCTTTTGATAATTAGGTAAGCTCTGCTTACATCAAGGCAAAGGGGAGTTTTAAGAGGGGCAACGCCCCTCTTTTTAATATCCCCCCCTCCTTCAAAGGAGAGGGGGATACAGGTCGAAGACTCTTCGAGGGGTGAGGTAGATAACTCATCTGATTGTCAGTAGTTTGCCGCTATGCTAGAATGAGATCGCTTTGGCAGTAAACAATAAAGATGTCAAATACTGGGTGGGCTTCAACATCATATCTGGTATTGGCCGCGTCAAATTCAACCAGCTCGAGAACTACTTTGGCAGTCTGGAAGATGCCTGGAAAGCCAGTCCTGCCGAGTTGAGGCGCTCCGGTCTGGATGGGAACTCGGTAAGAGCCATCAACGAGCGAAGGGCTAGGATCTCCCCGGACGAGGAGATGGAGAAGCTGAAGAACTTCGATATCAGGGTGCTTACCTGGCATGACGATGATTACCCTGCCCGACTCAAGGAGATATACGACTATCCACCACTGCTCTATGTCCGGGGCTCAATACTCGACGAAGACGAGTGGTGCCTGGCGGTGGTCGGCACCCGTAGACCTACAGTCTATGGCAGACAGGTAGCCGAAGAGATGGTAACCGAGCTAGCCAGAAACAAGATAGCCATAGTCAGCGGTCTGGCTAAAGGAATCGATACTATAGCCCACCAGAGTGCCCTCGACGCTGGTGGGCGGAGCATTGCCGTTATGGGTGGTGGGCTGGATACGGTCTACCCGGCTGAGAATGCTGGTCTGGCTAAAAACTTGATCAGGCAGGGGGCTCTGGTCTCCGAGTATCACCCCGGCACCAGGCCCAGGGCGGAGAACTTCCCGCGGCGTAACCGCATTATGAGCGGAATGAGCCTCGGTGTCCTTATCGTTGAGGCAGGGAAGAACAGCGGAGCACTTATTACAGCCCGCCTGGCGCTGGAGCAAAATAGAGAGGTTTTCGCCATTCCCGGAAGTATCCTGTCACCGACCAGCAGTGGCACCAATCGTCTCATTCAAGAAGGGGCCAAGCTGGTCAGCGACTATACCGATATCCTTGAGGAGCTCAATCTGACGGCTGTAGCCCAACAGATAGAGATGAAGGATATTATCCCCTCCTCCAAGACCGAGTCCCTACTGCTCAAGCATCTAGGCGCCGAAGCTACCCATATCGACGAGGTCTGTCGTGCCAGCGGTCTGCCCATGTCGACAGTGAGTAGTACCCTGGCTATGATGGAGCTAAAGGGCATAGTCAAGCAGGTGGGGGCAATGAACTACTCCCTTGCCCGGGAGGCGAGGGAGCAATACAGGGTAGAGATAGACTGAATGAAGAAGAACCTGGTAATAGTCGAGTCCCCGGCCAAGGCTAGGACGCTAGCTAAGATTCTGGGCAAAGGCTATAGTCTGAAAGCATCGCTGGGTCATATTAGAGACCTGCCCCGGAGCCAGCTGGGGGTTGATATAGAGCATGGCTTCGAGCCTAAATATGTCGTGCCTCGTGATAAAAGTAAGACCGTGCGTGAGCTTAAAGAGGCGGTGCTGGGGGCGGCGGCTGTTTATCTGGCTACCGACCCCGACCGCGAGGGAGAAGCCATCGCCTGGCACCTGGCTGAGGTGACCAGGAAGAACAAAATACCCTATCGCCGCGTCGTCTTCCACGAGATAACCAGACAGGCTATCGAGCGTGCCTTCAAGTCTCCCCGCTCCATAGATATGCAACTGGTCAACGCCCAGCAAGCCCGGCGTATACTGGACCGGCTGGTGGGCTATAAGATAAGCCCGCTTCTGTGGCGCAATGTAAGAAGGGGTTTATCGGCCGGCCGGGTGCAATCGGTGGCGCTGAGGATTATCGTTGACCGGGAGCGTGAGATTGAACAGTTCGTTCCGGTAGAATACTGGATTATAGATGCCGAACTGACCAAGGAAGAACCCGCTGAAAAATCGCCCTTCCGGGCTACTCTAGTTGGGCTGACCGACGGCACCAAGCTGGAAATTCACCACCAGGAAGAAGCGGAGGCAATAAGGGGGGAGCTGGAGAAAGCCGGCTATAGCGTTATTAAAGCGAAGACGAAGAAGGTGACCCGACAGCCGGCACCGCCGTTCATAACTAGCACCCTGCAACAGGAAGCCTGGCGGAGACTCCGCTTCAGCGCCAAGCAGACCATGGCTAATGCCCAGCAGCTCTATGAAGGCCTGCCGGTAGGCGACGAGGGCAGTGTCGGCCTCATTACCTATATGAGGACAGATTCCATCCATGTTGCCCGCTCAGCGATAACCGAAGCAAGGGACTTTATAACTGGCAAGTACGGGGCTCAATTCGTACCGGCGCATGCCCGCTCCTTCACCGGCAAGGTAAAGGGGGCACAGGAAGCACACGAGGCAATCCGACCAACCAAAATCTGGCGGCAACCGTCGCTTATAAAGCCATACCTTAACACCAGCCAGTTCAAGCTATACAATCTTATCTGGCAGAGGATGGTAGCCAGCCAGATGGCGGCGGCGACCTTCGATAACACCACAATAGACATTGAGGCTAAATGCCCGGTTTTTAAAATGAGGTACCTCTTTGTAGCCTCAAGTCTGGTGAATATATTCCCCGGTTTTATGGCTCTATATACCGAGGGCAGGGACGACGAGGGTGAGGCCAAGGGCTCTCGACTGCCATCGCTGGCAAAGGGGGACAGACTCGACCTTATAAAGCTATTTTCGGAACAGCGTTTCACCCAACCACCGCCCCGCTTTACCGAGGCCACGCTGGTAAAGATGCTGGAGCAGTGGGGCATCGGCCGTCCCAGCACCTACGCCCCAATCATGTCTACCATCCAGGAAAGAGAATACGTAATGAAGACGAACGGCAGGCTCAAACCCACGGAGCTGGGCACTATAGTCAACGACCTGCTTACCCAGTATTTCCCCGGCATAGTGGATATTGATTTTACGGCTCGCATGGAGGACGAACTGGACAAAATAGCCAATGAGAACAGGGAATGGCGGCAGGTAGTTAATGAGTTCTACATACCCCTTGACAGAGACCTCCAGAGCGCCGCTCAGTTTATGCAAAAGGTAAAGATAGCCGATAAGGAAACTGGCGAGGTCTGCCCCAAATGCGGTAAACTGATAGTAATCAAGACAGGTCGATTTGGTAAGTTTCTCGCCTGCAGTGGTTTCCCTGAGTGCAAGTACACCACCTCCTTTCAGGTCAAGACCGGTGCCAAATGCCCGGAGTGCGGTGCCGATATAGTCGAGAAGCAAAATAAGAAGAGGCGCACCTTTTACGGCTGTAGCAACTACCCGGAGTGCCGCTTTGCCACCAACTATAAGCCCCTCCCTCTACCCTGCCCCAAGTGCGGCGGTCTAATGACAGTGTACAGGGAGAAGTGGGCAAAGTGTAATAAATGTGGGCATAAAGGGGAGTTGGAGCAGGGATGACACAATGCAGGAAGTCTTTAACAGGTATATAAACTACCTTGAGGCGGAGCGCAATTTTTCTCCCTATACGGTGCGCAATTACACCAACGATTTACTGGGCAACTACAAACGGGGTTCGGAGAAGGGCTTCTTCCAGTTCTTGAGGCTCAGGAAAATAGACTCTCTGGACAAGGTGGATAAACGAGTCCTGAGGGACTACCTGGCCTATCTGCTGGAGCAGGGAATCGTCAAGGCGAGCATTGTCCGCAAGCTGTCGGCTATTCGCTCCTTCTATCGCTATCTGGCGAGGGAGGAGATACTGCCCAAAAATCCGATAGAGCAAGTGGCCTCGCCCAGGCTTGATAGACGCCTACCTTCTTTTCTTACCGTAGAAGAGGCAGCGCGCCTGCTCGAAGCCCCAGACTTGAATACACCGCAGGGACTGCGTGACCGGGCACTGATGGAGATTATATATGCCGCCGGCTTGAGGGTCAGCGAGCTGGTAAACCTTGACCTGGAGCATGTTAACCTTGATACCCGCGAGATACGCGTCTGGGGTAAGGGCTCAAAGGAGCGGGTAGTGCTGATGGGTGAGCTGGCGGATAGAGCCCTGGTGAATTACCTGGAAAACAGCCGGCCAAAATTACTGGGGGGAAAGGAGAAGGTGGTAGCCCTGTTCTTAAACCGTAGCGGGGAGCGACTCACCGGGCGGACGGTTCAGAAGCTACTGGGAAAGTATGCCGACATCGCCGGCATCGAGAAAAAGGTCTATCCCCATCTGTTGCGTCATACCTTCGCTACTCACCTGCTTGACGGCGGTGCCGATTTAAGGGTTGTCCAGGAACTGCTGGGGCATTCCAATCTGTCCACTACACAGATATATACCCATGTCACCCAGAGCCGGGTAAAAAAAGCGTATATGGCGGCTCATCCAATGGCGAAAATAAAGGAAGATGAGCTTGAAGATAAGTAACCGTCTCGCCAAACTGCGCCAGAGGATGGCTGAAAAGGAGACCGAGGCGGTCCTCATATCCCAGCCAGAAAACAGGCATTACCTATCCGGCTTCAGTGGCTCATCAGGCTTTCTGCTGGTTACATTGGGCTCCGCCATTTTGGCTACCGACTTTCGTTATGTAGAGCAATCTGAGAGACAGGCCCCAGACTATGATATTTTTAAGATAGCGGGCGATATAAAAAGCTGGTTTCCTAACCTTATAGATGGGTTGAACCTGAGAAAGCTGGGATTTGAAGCCGACCACCTAAGCTTCGATATGTATCGACGCCTGAGCAATATACTGGACGATTCCGGGCTTCAAACCCGGCTTGTCCCCATAACCGGACTGGTCGAACCCATAAGAGCGGTAAAGGAGCCTGAGGAAATCGAGCTTATTACGCAAGCGGTGGCTATAAGTGATGCCGCCCTAGAGAAGACTGTCGCTACGATTCAGGCTGGTATGATTGAAGAAGAGGTCGCCTGGGAAATAGAAAAGACTCTACGCAATAATGGTAGCCAGCCGCTACCCTTTGATGTCATTGTCGCCTCGGGGCCCAATGCCGCCCTACCCCATGCCGGGCCGTCCCGGCGCGCTATCCAGCCCGGTGAGCCAGTAGTCATTGATATCGGAGCACGGGTTCAAGGCTATAACAGTGACCTGAGCCGCACCATCTGTCTGGGCACTGCGGATGATACCCTCAAAAGAGTATATAAGGTTGTTATGGAAGCCCGGATGGCGGCAATAACCAGCACCACCGAAGGGATGACTGGCGCTCAGGCTGACGGATTCGCCCGGGAAACTATCGAAAGGGCTGGCTATAGCGATAGCTTCGGGCATGGGCTGGGTCACGGTCTGGGGCTGGCGACCCATGAGAAACCACACCTCAGCCCGAATTCGAGGGACACCCTCGTTAACGGCATGGTATTTACCATAGAGCCGGGCATTTACCTTACCGGCTGGGGAGGAGTCAGGATAGAGGACACGGTAATCATGGAAAATGGTAAAATAAGGGTGCTATCCCGGGCGAAGAAAATGGAGGTTGGAGTCTAGTATGATAAGCAGTACCGAGCTAAGAAAAGGAATAGTTATCGAGTTAAACGATAAGCTGTACCAGGTCATCGATTACAAGCATGTTAAAATGAAACGGACAGCCCTCGCCCGTCTTAAGCTCCGCGATATAGTCGGCGGTCATACTATCGAGCAGACCTTCCAGTCCAACGATAAGTTCGTCCGGGCACGCCTCGATTACCGCCGCATGCAATATCTGTATAATGAGGGCGACCTTTATTACTTTATGGATGAGGAAAACTACGAGCAGATGCCTTTGAATGGCTCGCAACTGGGTGATGCCATAGACTATCTGAGGGAAGGGATGTCCCTTGAGGTGTCAAGCTACAAGGGTGAGATAATCAGCGTCGAAATTTCCATCACCGTTGAGCTTGAGGTAACCGAGACCGAGCCCGGTTTCAAGGGAGATACTGCTACCGCTGGCACCAAAAAAGCCAAGCTGGAGACCGGCATCACCATTCAGGTGCCGCTTTTTATCAACGAGGGGGATATCATCAAGGTTGATACCCGCAGTGGTGATTATCTGGAAAGGATTAGCCAGTAGATGCTCAAGGCCGACCTACATATCCACACCAAGTATTCAAACGACTCGAATAACTCTCTGGATGGAGTGATAGGTCGCTGTCTCGAGCTGGGAATTAACTGCATCGCTGTATGCGACCACGGCACGACTGAGGGGGCGATTAAGCTCAAAGCCATCGCCCCGTTTATGGTGATTGTCGCCGAGGAAGTCATGACCCTGGACGGCGAGATTATGGGTATGTTTCTCAAGGAGACCATCCCCAGCGGCATCTCCGCCGCCGGGACGATTTCCCGAATCAGGGCTCAGGGTGGACTGGTGTGTATACCCCACCCATTTGACAGGTTCCGGCCATCGGTGCTGAAAGGTGATATCCTGGCGGAAATAGCAGACCAGATTGATATTATAGAAGTATTTAACGCCCGTACCATTTCCTTTCAAAATATGAACCGCCCCCGGGACTTTGCCCGGGAGCACAATCTCCTTCAGAGCGCTGGCAGTGATGCCCATACCCTGTCCGAGATAGGTAACGCCTATGTAGAGATGCCCGAGTTCAACGGTCGGGACGATATTATTAGATCTTTGGCTCAGGGGAGGATTTGCGGCAAGACGACAAACCCGCTTATTCACTTTATCAGCCTGGGTAACA
Source organism: Dehalococcoidales bacterium (assembly GCA_034431095.1). GTDB lineage: Bacteria > Chloroflexota > Dehalococcoidia > Dehalococcoidales > W693 > W693. Next base: position 11,772 of record DAOUDM010000037.1, read on the forward strand.
AGATAAAGAATAAACTGACAAAATAG
>DAOUDM010000038.1:0-41976 GCA_034431095.1 Dehalococcoidales bacterium
CTACCGAACCGGTCTTGATTATGAACGACTTCTCAACGGAGATTTCATCCAGGGAAACACCCAACACCTACCTATGTTCAAGGTTGATGGAAGCGATAACACAGACCCCGGCATTAATGACGTTGGTGGCATCAAGCCTGCCCCCCAACCCAGCCTCCACCACCTGAAAGTCAACACCTTCCTGGGCAAAGTATGAAAAACCAAGCGCTGTTAAAAGCTCGAAGGTGGTAAGCTTTCCGTAGGTGGCCTTGCGGTTGACAGCGGCAACCTCGGGCTTGAGCTTAACCACCAGGTCAACGATTGCCGTCGGCGATATAAACCCGCCATCAATGCGGAACCTCTCCCTGATATCAATGAGGTGCGGTGAGGTGTAGAGCCCGGTCTTATAGCCGGCGGCGGTCAGCCCCGAGGCTATCATGGCGGCGATACTGCCCTTGCCCTTGGTGCCGGCGATATGAACCGACCCGGCTTTCAGCTGGGGGTTGCCCAGCCGTGCCAGCAGTTCATCCATACGCCTCAGGTCGTAGCTTACGGCGTCACGGGGCTGGTGCATCGTCTCGTAATCGACGAAGCTGTAGAGGTAATCCAGGGCTTGCTGATATAGGGAATCTACCATTGTCTCCCCATCCAAAAACAGGGCAATCCCGTCAATTATATCACTAACGACTAAGCCCCACTACCAGACTGGAAACCTGAGCACACAACTTGACGCTGGGACAGGGGGCTGATAATATCAACCGGCGAGGAATAAGATGAACTTCACGGAAAAGCTTGCCGGCGCCACCAGAAAGAACGACAGCCTGCTCTGCATCGGGCTCGACCCCGACCCGGAGCTGATGCCGGACAAGCTGGGCATACTTGAGTTCAACAGGGCAATTATCGATGCTACCCATGACCTGGTATGCGCCTACAAGCTCAACTTCGCCTTCTATGAGGTGTTCGGCGGCGAGGGCTTCGACATCCTGAAGCGTACCGTGGGCTGTATCCCCGACGAAATACCGGTCATAGGTGACGCCAAACGGGGCGATATCGGCAATACCGCCCGGGCTTATGCCCAGGCCATCTTTTCCAACCTGAACTTCGATGCCACTACGGTAAACCCTTACCTCGGCTTCGACTCTATCGAGCCCTTCATCCAGTACCGCGACCGCGGGGTGTTCATCCTGTGCCGGACGTCCAATCCCAGCTCGGCGGACTTTCAGAGCCTCAACTGTAAAACGGATAAACAATGCTCCCCTTTATTTGAACTGGTAGCCGCTAAAGCCAGCCAGTGGAACAGCTTCGGCAACATCGGGCTGGTGGTCGGCGCCACCTACCCGCAGGAGCTAAAGCTCATCAGGCAGAGCCACCCCGATATGCCCCTGCTGATTCCCGGCATCGGTGCCCAGGGGGGAGACCTGGAGAAAGCCGTCATCTACGGCGTCGATGATAGTGGCGAGAAGGCAATTATCAGCTCCTCACGGCAGATTATCTACGCCTCTCGGGGCAAGGATTTCGCCGCCGCCGCCCGAAAGGTAGCCGCCGACTTGCGAGACCGGATTAACTATTACAGAAATAAAAAAATCTAATCCATTCGGATACAAGCCATGGTAATGGAGATAAGGCTGGGCGACGTCGTCCGCCTGAAGAAGAAGCACCCCTGCGGCGGCTATGAGTGGCAGGTGGTCAGGCTGGGGGCAGACATCGGCATCAAGTGCCTCCAGTGTCAGCGACGGGTGCTGCTGGAGAGGAGCACCTTCGAGCGGCGGGTTAAAGCCTTCGTTTCCCGGGGAGAATGATGGCACGCCGCATTATGCATATTGACCTGGATGCCTTCTTTGCCTCGGTGGAGCAGGCGGAGAACCCCGAGCTCAAGGGCAAGCCGGTGGTCGTCGGCGGCCAGCCCGACCGGCGGGGGGTGGTTGCCGCCGCCTCGTATGAAGCCCGCGCCTTCGGCATACACTCGGCTATGCCCCTGAAGACCGCCAGTCGGCTCTGCCCCCAGGCCATCTTCATCTCCGGCAATATACAGAAGTACCTGGATACGGCACTGAAGTTCATGGCTATCCTGATGGACTTCTCTCCCTTCATCGAGCCGGTGGGCATCGACGAAGCCTTCCTGGACGTCACCGGCTTCGAGTCCATTCACGGCTCAACCCGAAGGATGGCGGAGAAGATAAGACAGTGCATCAAGGATGAGCTCGGCATCAACGCCTCGGTGGGCATCGCCGGCTCCAAGCTGGTAGCCAAGGTAGCCTCGGAAAAAGCCAAGCCCAACGGCCTGCTCGAGGTCGCCGCCGGCAGGGACAGCGAGTTTCTGTCACCGCTACCCATAAGCGATATGCCAGGCATCGGCAAGAAGACAGAAAGCACACTGAGAAGGCTCGGTATCGATACCATTGGTAAGCTATCCAAGATACCCCCTGCCACCCTGAAAATCTATTTTGGTGCATCTGGTGTGCTACTGCATCGCTTCTCTAAGGGCATCGACGACAGCAAGGTAGAGCTACCCCCGGAGGCCAAATCCATAAGCCGGGAAACCACCTTCGACCAGGATACCAAAGACCGCTCCCTGCTGGAGGCGACGCTGCGTTACCTGAGCGAAAGGGTGGGCGGCAAGCTGAGGAAGAAAAATAAAAAAGCCAGGTGCATCACCCTCAAGGTGCGCACTGCCGATTTCAGCACCACCACCCGCCGCCGCACCATCGGGCAGGCGACCGACGCCGACCAGGTGATATTCGCCACCGGGCTGGAACTGCTGAAAAGGGAGTTGTTTGTGCAGAAGCAGGCGATACGCCTGATAGGCATCGGGGTATCGCACCTCGTCGAAGCCGGCCGCCAGCTCGATATGCTGGACTCAACAGCTGCCCGGCTGGAAGGTCTAAACAAGGCGGTGGACAAAATCCGCCAGAAGTACGGCTTCACCTCCATACAGACCGGCAGAACCTTCAGGCTAAAGGACATCTTCCCCGAAAGCGATGGCGGCTACACTTTGTATACACCGAGCTTGAGCCGGTAGATTTAAAAAAGTATATCATCACCAACATTCAAAAGATTACAGTCGCTCAATCTCTCTTTTACCTTTTCTCCTATACCTCGTTTTGTTGGTACAGCACAAATACCCATACCTAACGGATTGAGATTTGCGTCTTTTCTGATAATAGGATAAACCTCACTACAGAATGTTTTAGTACTTTCTTCATAACCACGCATAAAGCCGTTGAAAACACCAGCAAAATAATCAGCTATTTGAAGAAAAATACTATTCTCAGATACCCAAAAAACTGGGTTATCTATTATTCTATAATAGTCAGCTATAAGTCTGTCACTTGCTATTATATTACGGTACTTATTAAGCTTTACCTGGTCCTTCCGGTTACCCTGTGTATCAAATAATAATTGAGCTTGGCAATTTAGTTTAGGGTTGTCCCTATACAAATCCTGCATATACATTTGGACTCGTTGCATAATATCCTGAATATGCATTTTAATAATACCCGGCTGGGTATAGTCATCTACCAGACTATTATCTGTGACTGTGTATAATGCTTTTCCATTATACTTTTTAATTAATTCGATAGAACCGTCAACAAATAACACTAACTTATGCCAGGGGATATTTCCAAAAGGATAATATTCTTTATCCTCTTTTATTTTACACCCACGTTCTTGTTCATTTTTTATAATCCAAATGTAACTGTATTTTAGTTCCTCGTCAGGTAAATCATAATAATTGCGTAACTCCAAGAAATCATTTTTAATAGAATTGTAATCCTTACCAGCTACAATAAAGCAAGAATTACAGAAATAAGGGGTACGAGCTAAAAAATATTTCCCTCTTGCTTCAGAATTTAGATAATCACCAGAATCGTCAGAAAAAGCAAAGTAAGTTTCCATTAAGTAAATATATACCACCCCCCAAAACCAAAGTCCAGCCTTTAATGAGACCGGACTCTTAATCGGTAACTAATTCCGTCCAATAATTTTAATCTATTCGGCTTCGGTGGTGGTTACAGTCGTTGTTGCAGGTTCGGCACCGCCCTGCTCGATAATCAGCTTGACCACGGGTTTGAAAATAATCTTGTCGTCTCCAGTTTCAACGATTGATTTATCGACATCAAAGTCCAGAAGGAGAATGGTGGTTTCCCCATTAAATATTTCAAATGGGTGGACGAACTTCAATTCACCACCGGGGAGTACAAATTCAGGCGGCTCACTCCCATCTCCCATAGTGATATCGACTGTTCCCAGGGTCAGTCTCACCTGAGTATACTTACCCACGCCTACTCCAGCTTCCGCCAGAAGCTCCTCTAAATCCGCTGCCTGAAGCTGGAGAAGGTCAAAGGGGTTGTCGCCGGTGATTTCTATTGCTAGCCACTCGCCTTCTTCCCCATCGCCTGCTCTATGAATATCTATCTGGGAGACGGTGACATCAATACTCTCTATATCATACTCCGGCGGGGCATCGGTAACCCAAATCTCAATAGTACCGATATTCGATTCTACAACTTCTGTGCAACTAGCACCGACCAACCCCAGGCTAACCAGCAAAGCCAGAATCACTATACTGCTGATAATCCTTTTCACCTCTCTTCCTCCTTTAACCACGTATCTATAGCTATGTCTCGTAGTATAGCGGGGAGATAGGCAAAAGGGAAGAGCAAATAAAGTACTATTTCAAGGTTAGCAAGATTGATTTTATGTTATAATCGCCTTAGCTTTTCTTTAAGGAGGGCTGAAATGTGGGACTGGTTCTCTGCAAACAGTATATGGTTTTTAAGCGCCGCCGCTCTCGGAATAACCGCTCTTATCTTCTTCAGGAACAGGTCTCGGGATAGCATCGCCAAACTAGAACCGGAACAGAGAAATACGACAAGAAGCAGGATAATAAACCGCACCTTCTTGTGCGTTATGGGCATCTTACTGCTGCTTATATTAGCCGCAGTGGTAGCTATCATCTTTTCCGGCGAGGGGGCTAACGCCACCATTAATCCAGAAGACATACAGGAATGGCTGCTGACGAACGGCATTTCTATATTAGCCTATATAATAATCTCATACGTTATTTACAGGCTGTTGAAACTGTTTGTGCCCCGGCTGGTTATCGGTTTTGTCAAAGCCAGAGGCAAGGGAAGGCACTCCAAGTCCTGGTTTGAGAAGAGGGCACAAACGCTGAGCAATATGATAACCTGGACGCTCGGCTTAATCATCGCTGTCATTACCCTGTTTATGCTACTACCCAAGTTTGGCGTAGATATTACACCGCTGCTTGCCGGCGCCGGCGTTGCCGGTATTGCCATCGGCTTCGGCGCCCAGAGCCTGATAAAGGACTTCGTCAGCGGGATTTTCATCCTGCTGGAGGACCAGTTCAACAAGGGCGATGTGGTCAAGATAGCCGGCATCGCCGGGCTGGTGGAAGAAGTCAACCTCAGGCGAACAGTACTGCGTGACCTTGACGGTATCCTGCACACCATACCCAACGGCGCTATCACCACCGCCAGTAACTATACCAGGGACTGGGCCAGGGTTAATCTGGATATTTCTGTGGGCTACAACGAGGACTTGGATCATGTATTCGCAGTGATAAACAAGGTGGGCAAGGAACTGGCCGAGGATGAGTATTTCAAAACCCTTATCAAAACACCGCCTCAGGTGCTAAGGGTGCAGAACTTCGGTGATTCAGGCATTGATGTAAGGATTTTAGGGGATGTCCGGCCGATGAACAAGTGGGAGGTAACCGGCGAGCTGAGGAAGAGGCTTAAGAAAGCCTTTGACGAGGAGGGAATCGAGATTCCCTGGCCCCATGTCAAGCTATACTTCGGGGAAAGTCAGCAGGGCAACGGTACTATCTGTAAAGCCTGCTCACACCCCAATCCAGCCGGGAGCAAGTTCTGCGCCAACTGCGGCGGCAAGCTGAGGTAAAAAAGCTATGGTAAAGATACTGGGAATCAGCGGCAGCCCTCGCAAGGGCGGCAATTCCGATACCCTGCTCAAGCACACCCTGGCGGGGGCGGGGAGTGCCAGCGCTGCAACCGAAGCCATCCACCTCCGAGACTACCAGTTTCAAGGGTGCATCGGCTGCGAAAAGTGCCGTAAAGCCGGACAATGCATCGGGCTCCAGGACGGTATGCAGCTTATCTATCCCAAAATCACCGGGGCAAGCGGTATGGTTCTTATCTCCCCGACGCACAACTACAACATTACCGCCTGGATGAAGGCTTTCATCGACCGCCTCTACTGCTACTATAACTTCTCCGATGACCGCCCCGGGAGCTGGTCAAGCCGCCTGGCCGGGCAAAACCGCAAGGCTATTATTGCCTCCGTTGGCGAACAGAAAAGCTATAAGGACGGCGTCGGCTTTACGCTGGACGCTATGCGTATCCCCATCGAAGCCCTGGGCTACGATGTGATTGGCGAACTGCCGGTTCTGGGTGTATTCGGCAAGGGGGGAATCAGCCAGCAGGTTCTGGAGAAAGCTGGGAGCCTAGGCAGCCAGCTGGCACGCCAGCTTGGAAACACTTAAATATAGCAAAACAGCTAATGAAAATTGTATAATATCTGCTAACTGTCTATAATCCCAGCCAAAAAGGGGGTTGTGATATGCCGTCATTTGCCTTTTTCCAAAACCAGTTCGTTCCCCTGGCCGAAGCCAAGGTAAGCGTTATGACCCACGCTCTGCACTATGGTACGGCGGTCTTCGAAGGCATCAGGGGTAACTGGAACAGCGAGCAGGGGCAGACCTACATCTTCCGCCTCAGGGAACACTACCAGCGGCTCGAGGACGGCAGCCGTCTTTTAAGGATCAAACTGCCCCACTCCGTTGACGAGCTGTGCCAGATAACGGTGGAACTGGTCAGGAAATGCGGCTTCAAGGAGGATATATACATCCGCCCCCTGGCTTATAAAAGCTCGGAAGCCCTCGGCGTCCGCCTCCACGACCTAGACGACGACTTCCTGGTATTTGCCATTCCCTGGGGGCGGTACCTGGATATGGACGCCTGCAGGTGCGGCATCTCCTCGTGGCGGCGGCCGGCCGACAACGTAATCCCGCCCAGCGCCAAGATTACCGGACTCTACGTTAACAACGCCTTCACCAAGACAGAGGCAATGGATAAAGGCTTCGACGAGGGGATTATGCTCTCCCCGGATGGCTATGTCTCCGAGGGCAGCGGCGAGAACATCTTCCTGGTGATAGGCGGCAAGCTGGTCACGCCGCCGGTCAACAACAGCATACTGGTGGGTATCACCCGGGACACGGCGATAAAGCTGGCTAAAAACGAGCTGGGAATAGAGACGATAGAAAGGCCGATTGAGCCCGCCGAGCTCTATACCGCCGACGAGTGCTTCCTGACCGGCACTGCCGCCCATATAACCCCGATAGCGGAAATAGACCACCGCCAGATAGGTAACGGCAGGGTCGGGGGGATAGCGAGTAGTCTGCAGAAGCTCTACTTTGAGGTGATAAGGGGCGATAACCCCAGGTATATCGACTGGTGTACTCCCGCATATGAAAAGTAAGTGATTAAAACCCGGAGGTCTAAACGAACGAAGCTCTAGCTACAATCACCGGTTATCTTCTAGGCTCTATCCCGGCAGCTTATATCATCACCCGCCTTATCAGGGGCGGGGACATCCGCAAGATGGGGGGAGGTAATGTCGGTGGCTTGAACGTCTTCCGCGAAGTGGGGCTCTGGCCGGCGCTGGCGGTGGGTATCTTCGACTTCGGCAAAGGGACGGCGGCGGTAGCCATCGCCAAGTGGGGGCTCAATGTGCCCGATGCCTACATACTGCTTGCCGGGCTGGCGGCGGTTATCGGGCATAACTGGATGGTGTGGCTGAAGTTCAGCGGCGGCAAGGGTATGGGAGCTACCGTAGGTGCCCTGATTGTCCTGTTGCCTGTCTACGGCTATTCGCTTCAGTTGGGCATCTTCTTTGCCGTAATAATTATCCCACTGCTACTCACCCGCAATGTCGCCCTGTCCATGTTCCTGGGGCTTGTCTCGCTACCCATTATCGTCTGGTTCAGCGTCAACCCGGGGAAGGAATACGCTACCATTATGTCCGTCGTCCTGTTGCTGGTGATAGTAGCCAAGTTTCTACCTACGGCAATTGCCGCCCTGAGAAATAGGGGGCTGGCAGCCTTCGGGGTCGACCGCTGGCAACGGGACAGAAGCCGGTCTAAGGAAAACTAGTCTCTGGCAGAGTCCACCTTCAGAGACTTGAGCAGACAGCTTACCTGACAGCTTGCCTCCAGCGCCGTGGTAAAGCTGTAGGCTTCCTCAAGCAGTTGACCGATTGCGAAACTGCCGTGACCGTATACCATAACGATGTGGTGCTGATTCAGCGCCCGGGCGATGATATCAGCCAGACCGCCGGGGGCGACCTCCATACCACGACCGAGAACTGGCACCTTGCCGATTACCGGTAGCATTTCGGCATTGGGGGCTATCTCGGTTTCGGTCAGCGACAGGGCAACGGCGTGAGGGGGGTGGGCATGGACTATAGCCTGCGCCGAGGTCTGCTGGTAGATGGCGCGGTGAACGGGTAATTCCGCTGAAGCCAGAGGGGTAGCCCGGTTATTCTTGTTTATACCGGTCTCGATTAGATCGTTTTCTTCAAGGCAATTAAACTGGCTGCCGCGCCGGGTTATGATAAGGTTTTCTCCCAGCCTGAGGCTTAGATTGCCGCTATGTGAGCAGACCAGGCCCCGGCTGAAAAGGTCATGACCGACAGACTGAAACTGAGATAAAATCATAGCCCGCCCCTAAGTATAGAACAACACCGCAATGGAATACCAATGCCACTTCCACCAGTAGTCTATACTTAACATCGGGGAATATCAAACGGCGCTAATCAAGCTGTCTGATGACGGCGATTACCCTGCCCTGAATCTCGACATTATCGGGCTCGGCATAGATGGCTTTCATGCGGCTGTTGGCTGGCTGGAGGCGGACACGTCCCTTCTCCAGGTAGAACTTCTTCAGCGTCGCTTCTCTCTCCGACTTGAGCCATACCGCCGCCATTTCTCCGTTTTCCACCGAACTCACATGCTGCATAAGCACGATGTCGCCGTCGTTAATCAGGGCGTCCACCATTGACAAGCCTTTCACCTTCAGTGCATAAACACCTTCTCTGCCCCGGGTTAAGTCCCCGGTCACCTCGATGGTGTCCGAGGCGGCGGTTACATCCCAGGCATCGGTATCGGGCACCGGGATCGGCTCACCGGCGGCTATCTGCCCGATGATGGGGATAAAGAGCCTGCGCCCGGTGGCATGAGCGCCAGCCGGCAGTTCGATACCGCGCGAAACCTCGCGGTGGCGGCGGATGTGCCCCTGCCTCTCCAGAATCCTCAGGTTATAATCGACAACAGAGGTGGAACTCAAGCCACAGCCGGCGACTATATCCCTGATGCTGGGGGAAAAGCCCCTGTCCCGCCAGAAACGATGGATAAAATCAACAATACTCCTCTGTTTAGAGGACAGCTTTTCCTGCTTCGTCTTCATAAAGCCAGCCCACAAAGAACATCTGTTCTATTATTTTAGGGCAAGAGTATTCCCTTTGTCAATACCCTTGATGAAGAGGACTACCTCACCCCCTGTGTCCCCCTTACCGAGGGTGGGCTCAGGTGGGAGAAAAAAGTTAAAGAAAGCCGAGGGTGGGGCGGCTTTAACCCAAGCCAGTCTTTTATCAAAACAACCTCTCCCCCTTAGTCCCCCTCTCCTTGTAAGGAGAGGGGGAGAGTTTAATTCGTAGGGACTGCATCCCTCTAAACCTTCGGCGATTCTCCCCATGAAGGTCTTTGGGAGGGGGCAAAATCCCCCTCCCAAAATAAATCCCCTTCCCTAACAAGGGAAAGGGTAAAGGGGATAGGTTGTTTGCAAACAGATTAGAATGTTACCAATAAGAAAAACTACCCGGCTACCAGAAGAACGATAGCCCGGCAGTTAAAGGCAGTTAAAGATGGCATGTGGCTCAGTAAAAAAGCGGCTTACTCAGCCGCAGGCGCTGGCTGAGCCTTGTTCAGCTTCTTCATCAACCGCGACTTGCGGCGGGCGGCGTTGTTGGGGTGGAGAATCCCCTTCCCGACCGCCTTATCCAGAGAGCTGATAGCGGCGGTCACCGCTCCCTGAGCCGGCTCGATATCACCCGAGAAGATAAGCTCTTCCGCCTTGCTCACCAGGGTCTTGGCCTGGCTTTGCACCGGCTTATTCCTCGCCCGCCTTCTCTGGGTTACCCGTATCTGTTTCTGAGCTGATTTAGTATTGGCCAAGCATCTACCTCCCTAGCTAACCCATGTATTATACAATAATATCGCATCCCCTGTGAAGAGCAGGGATTATGTGGAGGGGCTGGTTTTGGCGGTAGCCTCGTCGCCGACCCGGCTGACGCTGGCGACCCCTTTGATACCGCCTATCTTGGTCAGGAGTCGGCTTAGCTGAGCTAAGCCTCTCGTCTCCAGGGAAAAGTACAGGGTGGTAGTTCGGTCATCGTGCTCGGTAACGGTCATATTGGCGATATTGACCTTGTCCTCGGCGACAACAGTAGAGATATCCCGTACCAGACCTACCCTGTCCCAGGCTTCGACCTGAACCCTGACCGGGTAAAGGGCATCACTCTGCCCCCACTCCACCGCAATCAGCCGCTCCTTCTCATCCTCACGGATGATATTGTAGCAATCCTGGCGGTGGATGGTCACCCCCCGGCTCCGGGTAACATAGCCGATAATCTCATCGCCGGGAACCGGATGACAGCACCTGGCTAAATTGGTCAGCAAATCGCCGACGCCAAGCACCCGTATGGCTGATACCGGCGGCTTGAGTGGCGCAACCCCAGCCACTACCTTTGGCTGTTCCTGTTGTGCCGCCAGCTTCAGAGCAATGTGGTGTACACTGATATCGCCATAGCCGATAGCCGCCAGGAAGTCGTCTACGTTGGTGTATTTGAAATGCTTTGCCAGCGTCTCACGGTTGCTGTATTTCAAGCCCAGCTGTTTCAGCCCCTTGTCCAGCAACTCCCGGCCGCGCTCGATGTTTTCCGCCCGCTCCTGCTTCTTGAACCACTGCCGTATCTTCTCCCGGGCGTGGGAGGTCTTGACATAGCCCAGATGGGGGCTCAACCAGTCCCGGGTAGGTCCCTTCGCCCGCTTGGTGGTCAGAATCTCGACGACATCGCCGTTAGCCAGCTGATAATCAAGGGGCACCATGCGACCGTTGACCTTGGCCCCGATGCACCGGTGGCCCAGCTCAGTATGGATGCGATAGGCTAAATCGAGCGGGGTTGAGCCCTTGGGCAGGTCTTTAATCTCGCCCTTGGGGGTGAAGACGAAGACCTGGTCGATGAAGATATCCGTCTTAACCGACTCCAGAAACTCCTCGGCGCCACTGAGCTCGCGGTGCCAGTCAATCAACTGCCTCAGCCAGCCTATCCTCTCTTCAAAGTGAATGTCCTCCTTCTCCCCCTCCTTGTAGCGCCAGTGAGAGGCCACGCCATACTCGGCGATATGGTGCATCTCCCGGGTACGAATCTGTATTTCCAGCGGGGTTGTCCCCAGGCTTATAACCACGGTGTGCAATGCCCGGTAGCCGTTCGGCTTGGGATTGCCGATATAGTCGTCAAAGCCACCGGGTAGCGGATGCCACAGGCTGTGGACAATGCCGACGGCGCCGTAGCAATCCGGCATGGTATCTACCAGCACCCGCAGGGCGAGCAGGTCATATATGTCATCGAAATACTTGCCCTGCTCGGCGTACTTGTCCATCTTTTGCTGGATGCTGTATAGGTGCTTGGGCCTGCCGGATATATCGGCTTCCAAGCCAGCCTTCCCAAACTCCTTCCTTAAGATGTCTATTACCCTGGCGATGAAGCCCTCCCGCTCGGTGCGACGGGTAGCCACCAGGTTGACCAGGTGGTTATACTTTCTCGGCTCCATATAACGGAAGGACAGGTCTTCCAGCTGCCACTTGAGCTCCCATATCCCCAGGCGGTGGGCTAAGGGGGCATATATCTCCAGGGTCTCCCGGGAGATACTGCGCCGCCGCTCCGGGGGTAATACGTTCAGGGTACGCATATTGTGCAGCCTGTCGGCCAGCTTTATGAAAACAACACGCAAATCTTCAGCCATTGCCACCAGCAGCTTGCGCAGGCTCTCCGCCTGCTGCTGCCTGGCAGCCGCCTCGCCCCGCTTTGCCACTCCACCGGGGACTTGCAAGGACAGCCTGCTCAGCTTGGTAGTGCCATCAACCAGTTTGGCTATCTCCGGGCTGAACTCCGTCTCTATCTGGGAGATGGGTATGCCGCAATCCTCGGTAACATCATGCATCAGCGCCGCCGCCAGGGCATCGGCATCAAGCTGTAGCTCGGCCAGGGTGATGGCCACCTGAAGCGGGTGTTCCAGGTAGGGCCCACCCGATTTACGCAGTTGCCCCTCGTGTGCCTTAAGGGCAAACCTGTAGGCTTCTTCGACCACTGCCAGCTTCTCCCGGGGGAGATACTGGCCGGCTTTTTCTATAAGCAGATCAAAAGACATCTTACCGCTACCGATAGTCAGAACTATACTTTAAGTATAGTGCAATGCCGGTAGCTTGGCAAAGACCGGGTTGTCTTTACAAACGGAGTCATAATGGGGTATTCTAGCCTAAAAATAGGAGCTGACGTGTACCAGGCACTGCGCGGAACGGTCGATATCCTGCCCGAAGAACAAGCCGGCTGGCACTACATCAAACAGAAGGCGGATTACATCTGCCAGCTATACGGCTACGAGCGCATCGATACCCCCGTCTTTGAGAGCACCGGCCTCTTTAGCCGCAGCATCGGCGAGGAGACCGACATCGTAGCAAAGGAGATGTATTCCTTCAAGGACAAGGGCGGTAACCAGCTAACGCTGAGGCCGGAGGGGACGGCGCCTGTCTGCCGCGCCTATATAGAGCACGGCATGCACAACCAGCCACAGCCGGTAAAGCTCTACTATCTTTCCCCTATCTTCCGCTATGAGAGACCCCAGGCCGGCCGGCACCGCCAGCACTACCAGTTCGGCTATGAGGCTATCGGCGACAACGACCCCGTCCTCGACGCCGAGGTCATCGACATTGCCTGGCGTTTCTTCGAGATGCTGGGCTTGAAGAACCTGAAGCTGCTGCTCAACAGCATCGGCTGCCGCCAGTGCCGCCCGGGTTATCTTAAAAGCCTAAAGGACCACTATAACAAGCATATCAACGAATTATGCCGGGACTGCCGGGTCAGGCTGGGAAAAAACACCCTGCGCCTGCTGGACTGCAAGCAGCCGCAGTGCCAGCCGTTGACCGTCTCAGCGCCGGGAAGCGTCGACCACCTCTGCCCTGATTGCGCCGAGCACTTCAACCTGTTAAAGAACTACCTTGGCCTGCTTGAGCTCCCCTTCAGCGTCGACCACCGCCTGGTCAGGGGGCTGGACTACTATACACGGACGGTGTTCGAAATCCAGCCGCAGACCGGCGGCGCCCAGAGCACCATCGGTGGTGGTGGCCGCTACGACGAGCTTATCGAGGAGCTGGGAGGCAAACCGGCGCCGGCGGTCGGCTTCGCTACCGGCATCGAGCGTATTATTCTCAATTTGAAAAAGCAGGGGGTCACCATCCCACCCCTCCCCCAGCCACAGGTCTTTATCGCCCCGGTCGGCGACAGAGCCCGGGACGAAGCAATTAAGCTGGCTTCAAGGCTGAGGCAGAGCGGCATCGGGGTGTTGCAGGCTTCCAGCTCCAGGAGCCTGAAAGCCCAGCTAAGGCAGGCGGATAAGTTCGGCGCCGGCTACGCCGTCATCATCGGCGAGCAGGAGGTCGAAAAGGGCACGGTAATCCTGCGGGATATGACCACCGCCCAACAGGAAACTATAGCTCCTGCCGAATTGTCGGGCAGATTGCGGCGCCAGCTTCACTAGCTTTACCCCACGCCTGAAATATGCTATAATAATATAAATGAAGCTTCTTAAAAAGATGGAGGCGGCAACTATTATGCCAGCCTCTTTTATCATGCCCGGCGCTTACCACGATTTTTGTATTTCTTGCCGCTCCTCCACATACTGAACTATTTTCCCAATATATGCCAATGACTGAAGATAAAGACAGGCCTGTATCAGACAAAGCGAAAAAGGGGAGTGAATACTCCGCCGCCGATATCCAGGTGCTGGGCGGGCGGGAAGCCGTCCGTCGCCGACCGGGGATGTACATCGGCTCCACCGACCAGCATGGACTACACCACCTGGTCTACGAAATCACCTACAACAGCATCGACGAAGCCATGGCTGGCTGCTGCACCAAGATAACGGTCACCCTCCATGAAGACGATACCGTCACCGTCGAAGACGACGGCCGGGGTATCCCAGTAGACATCCACCCGGCGACCAAAATTACCGCCCTGGAGACGGTGATGACGGTGCTGCACTCCGGGGCTAAGTTTGGCGGCAAGACCTACCAGGTATCGGGCGGCCTGCACGGGGTAGGCGCCTCGGTGGTCAACGCCCTCTCCGCCTACCTTGAGGTCATCGTCCGGCGAGACGGCAAGAAGTATCGACAGGAATATAAAAAGGGCATACCCCAGGGAGAGGTGCACGAAATCGGCGAAGCCAGCGACACCGGCACCACCATAACCTTCCTCGCCGACAACGAGATATTCGACAAGATAGACTACGACTTCGACACCCTCGTTGACCGCCTGAGAGAGATGGCTTACCTAAACAAGGGTCTGGAGATATGCCTCATCGACGAGAGGGAGGACAACGAGAAGACCTTCTACTTCGAGGGGGGGATTACCGGTTTTGTTCGCCACCTCAACCGGAACAAGACACTGCGACACCGCCAGCCAATCTACATCTCCAAACAGGTAGACCACACTATAATCGAGGCCGCCTTGCAGTATAACGACGGCTTCAGTGACAATACCCTGAGCTTTGCCAACTGCGTCAATACCGTCGACGGGGGCACTCATCTTACCGGCTTCCGCTCGGCGCTGACCCGCGTGCTCAACGACTACGGTCATAAAAACAAACTCATCAAGGAGGGCGAGTCCAACCTCATCGGCGACGATGCCAGGGAGGGGCTTACCGCCGTTATCAGCGTCAAGTTGTCCGAGCCCCAGTTCGATGGGCAGACTAAGTCCAAGCTGGGCAACATCGAGCTCAAGAACCTGGTGGAGAGTGTCGTCGTGGAGGAGCTTTCGCTATATCTCGAGGAGCACCCGGATGATGCCAGGAAAATCATAGAGAAGTGCATCACCTCGGCTAAAGCCAGAGAAGCCGCCCGCAAAGCCCGTGACCTTATAATTCGTAAGAGCAGCCTGGATACGGGCACACTGCCCGGCAAGCTGGCGGACTGCTCGGAAAAGAACCCGACCCACTGCGAGCTATACCTAGTGGAGGGACCTTCCGCCGGTGGCTCAGCCAAGGAGGGGCGCAACCGCCGCTTTCAGGCAATCCTGCCGCTACGGGGCAAGATTCTCAATGTCGAGAAGGCGTCACTGGACAAGATGCTCTCCCACGAAGAAATCCGCTCCATTATCACCGCCCTGGGAGCCGGCATAGACGACGAGCTCGACCTGGCCAGACTACGCTACCACCGTATTATCCTGATGACCGATGCCGATGTCGACGGCGCCCACATCCGCACCCTGCTGCTCACCTTCTTCTTCCGTCATATGTCGGAGCTGATAAACAGCGGCCACCTTTACATCGCCCAACCGCCGCTGTACAGCATCAAGTCGGGCAAGACCAAGCAATGGGTCTACTCGGACCAGGAAAAGGAAGAGCTGCTCGGCAAGCTGAAAGACAAAGAGAGTAAGAAGGTGGAAGTCCAGCGCTATAAGGGCCTGGGAGAGATGAGCGCCGAACAGCTATGGGACACGACGATGAACCCCACCACCCGCACCCTGCTTTCGGTGAGCATAGAGGACGCCGCCAAGGCGGATAGCATCTTCAGCGTGCTCATGGGGGGAGAGGTGCCGCCCCGTAAAGCCTTCATCCAGACCCACGCCAAGAGCGTCAAGAATCTGGATATTTAAGGGCAAACTTGGTGAGGGGGCAGACTAGAACCACCCCTCCTATTCTGTTTCTAAAGTCTGTTATCGGCACCAGCCAGACTATTTTGCCTTCTCAGGGGTGAGTTTCTGTTCCATGTTCACCATCTCGGTTGCCCAACCTGCCGTCGGCCCTATTATTACGTTTGTACCTTCTTCTAACTCTAAGAGGACGACGATTGACGAGCCGGTAAGTGGCAAGCCTTGCCGGTGACTCTTCGTCCAGAAAATCTCCACTGTGTATCCCCCACCAGGGAAGGCCCTAAGCTCCCATGGCTCGAGTTCGTAGTGCCTAGCGACCGTAGTCCCGCAAGACGATGAAGCCTGCTTCGTGCGGTCCCAGAGTCATAGGCAAGGGGTCTCCCGCGGGGTCCAGAAGCTCGCCCTTATGTATAACTGTGCCATCGGGGGCAATTATGGATACTTGCTCTATGGCGATTTCACCGACACAGTCGGGATTGGTAAAAGACAATACCGTCTCAAAAAAGATGTCCCCGTCCACCGAGCAGCCGCCGCCGCCAACAAGCTTCTGCCCGGTCATTGGCTCGTGTTCATTATTTTGAGCATATACAAAGCCAGCAGCCCCACCGGTAGCCAGCAGCACTAATGCCAACACTATGGCAATTATCTTTTTCATTTCTTGCTCCTTTCTAAAAAGTTTTTTGACTTACTATTCAGTTGCGTTGCTCCATAGGTACTACCTCCGTTAAATTATTTATCTTAAGCCAAAATAAAAAGGGGCTCAGAAACACACGCCATTGTAGCGCTCTTCTAAGCCCTTTACTTATAGCCGTTGGTTATGTTATTAACCCACCGCACAACACACCCCCACAACTGAAGGGTAATCCGCCAGGTGGCCAGTGTCAAGATGGCTTATCCTATTTTTACCTTACCATTAACGCACGGCTCTCATTGATTTAGGTATAGCTTGTGCTCTTTGATATACCTCTCCACCGCTTCGGGGACTAAATGGCTGATGGAAAGCCCCCGGCGAACCCGCTCCCGTATCACCGAGGCGCTGACGTCTATCTCCGGCTTGTCCAGCATAATCACCCGTTGTGATAGGCCGGGAATAACCGCCTCTAAAGAGTCGAGGTCGGGCACCGGGCAGCCGACCCGGGGCACAGCCACCAGGCGGCACATCGAAATCAGGCGCTCCGGCTGGTGCCACCGCGGCAGGTCGGTAAGGTTATCCCAGCCGATGATAAAGAACAGCTCGTCCCCGGCGCCGCACTGCCGCCTGAGTTCTGCGATGGTATCCACTGTATAGGTCGGGCCGTCCCGCTCCACCTCTATGGCGGACAGCTTAAAGCAAGTCTTACCGGCGATTGCTAATTTCACCATCTTAAGGCGGTGCTCGGCCGGCAGGATTCGGGCGTCAGCCTTAAGCCAGGGCTTACCGGCAGGAACGAAGAGAACCTCGGCCAGACCCAGCCGGGACGTAGCCTCGTCCGCCACCGCCAGATGCCCGATGTGGACGGGGTTAAAAGTGCCTCCCAGGATGCCGATATTCATACTATCACCACCGCCATTCAAAGCTGCCACAGCGTACCTTGTCTCCCGGCCTAACCCCGGCCTTCCCCAGAGCCCGGCTTACCTTGTTGGTCTTGGTTAGCTGGCCCAGTAGTTGGCGTCGAGCCTCAGGGTCAGTTTTATCCGTGCCGGACACGATGCGTTCCAGCTCGGGAGCCAGCACCACGAAGACATCGCCTTCCTGCTGGACGCTAACACCAGCTACCCTGGGCCTGGGCCGGAATACCTTCCCCGGGGCTCTCTCAGCAGGCCTCTCAGGAGCAGTAGCCTGCCCCAGCATTGCCAGGGCTTCCGCCATAAGCTCGTCAACCCCCTCACCGGTGGTGGCGGAAACGAAATGAGCCGCAATACCGGCATGAGAAAAGCCCTCCTTCATCTCTTTTATCCTCACCCTCACATCAGGTAAATCAACCTTGTTAACCGCCACCAGCTGGGGTTTTTGAGCCAGAGCGGAATCGAAAAGGGCAAGCTCGTTGTTCACCTGCACCATATCCTCGACCGGAGATGCAGAGCCACCGTCCAGCAGGTGTATCAGTACCTTTGTCCGCACCACGTGGCGCAGGAAATCATGCCCCAGACCACGGCCCAGGCTGGCACCGGCGATTAGCCCCGGTATCTCGGCCATAACGAAGCTCCGGTGGTCAATCAGAACCACACCCAGAACCGGCTCCAGAGTGGTAAAGGGATAGCTAGCAATCTTCGGTTTTGCCGCCGAAGCCGCCGCCAGCAGGGAAGACTTGCCCACGTTTGGGTAGCCGATGATGCCGACATCGGCGATAAGCCTCAGCTCCAGGATAATAGATTTTTCCTCGCCAGTCTCTCCTCCCTGGGCGATGCGGGGAGCCTGGTTAGTGGACGAAGCGAAGTGGACATTACCCAGACCACCCCTACCCCCCCTGGCAACCACCGCCCATCGCCCTGGTTCGTCCAGGTCGGCAAGGACCGTATTACCATTGCCTTCTTTATTCTGGATGACAGTCCCCACCGGAACCAGCAGCTCCTTATCATCTCCATCCCTACCATGCTTCTTTTGCCCTCTGCCATACGACCCATCCTTTGCCCGATACATCCCCTGCCAGCGAAATATCTTCAGGTTGGTCACCCCGGCATCGGCCATGACAATAACATCCCCTCCCTTACCACCGTCACCACCATCTGGACCGCCGAGGGGAACAAACTTCTCCCGGCGGAAGCTTGCAATACCATTGCCACCATCTCCTGCCTTCACCCTTATTTCAGCTATGTCAAACATACTTTCCCTTAAGGGGTTATATAATTACTTTATCTGATCATTTCTTAGATGTAGTTGTAGTTCTAACAGTACTTATAATAACACATCTCTAGGTATGAGGTAGGTTCGGTAGATCTTGCAAGTTGTTGGTTTTTCTTTGTTTTTTTGACTATCAATCCTGCTGTCGGTCGAGGTTATCGAAAGATAACAGGGTTTATTGAAAAGTTATAATGTTTTACGCAAAATAGGTTAATCTACGGGTTAAGCTATATGGGAATAGGTGGGTAGTTATCGAAGGTTCTCTCTTATCTGGAGCACAGGCTTTTCCGGATGTCCTTTAGCTTGTGCCTTAAGAGAGGGCTGGCTTTGATATCCTCGGCAACCTTTTCGCAGGCGTAGCTGACCGTCGACGGGTTCCTGCCGCCCAGGAGATTGCCAATTTCGGCCAGCGAGTAGACCTCCTGCTGTTTGAGGAGGTACATCGCTACCTGCCGGGCCAGTGCGACCTGCTTGTCTCGTCGGCGGCTGCTTATCAGTTCGGGGGTTATTAGGAAGCACTCGGCGACGGCGTCCAGCAGGGCATCCGGTGTTATATTACCGTTTTGTGGTGTCCTACCGCCGATATCAGCCAGGGCCCGGGCCGCTATTTCCGGGGTGACCTCAGTCTGGAGTAGTCGGGCATAGGCGATTATCCGGTTGAGACCGCCCTCCAGCTCCCTTATATTCTCCCTGACCTGCTGGGCGATTATATCCAGTACGTCGGGCATGATATTGGCCCCGGCCTGCTCCGATTTGGCTCTCAGTATATCCCGGCGGGTCTTTAGGTCGGGTGGCTTGACATCGACTATCAGACCCCATTCGAAGCGGGAGCGCAGGCGGTCTTCAAGTAGGGGCATCGACTTGGGCGGTCGGTCGCTGGTGATGACTATCTGGCGGTTGCTATTGTGTAGCTCGTTGAAGGTGTGGAAAAAGCTCTCGGCCGTCTGCTCTTTACCGCTGATGAACTGTATGTCGTCTATCATAAGCATATCGATATCCCGGTACTTGCTGCGGAACTCGTCCGTTCTATGCTGCCTGACGGCGTCGACAAAGTCGTTGGTGAAGTGCTCACCACTGACACATAGGACTCGTGTATTATTACTCCGGGCTGTATGGCCGATAGCCTGCAGCAGGTGTGTCTTGCCCAGCCCGGCACCGCCGTAGATGAAGAGCGGGTTGTAGCTGCGCCCCGGGTTCTGGGCTACCCCCAGGGCAGCGGCATAAGCCAGGCGATTTGAGTTGCCGACAACGAAGGAATCAAAGGTGTATTTGGGGTTGAAAGCGGGGAGGTCCATGGCCGGTAAGGTCTCACAATAGGTATTCCCAGCTGTAGAGCCAGGGAGCGCTTGGCATGCTTGAAACTGGACCTTGATGTTGCTGCTGTGGACGAGCCCGATGAGAGTTTTTTCAATCAGGGAGCGCTGGTTTTTATCCAGGTACTCGGCTACGAAGGCGTTAGGGACGCTTATTATAAAATGGCCGTCCTGATAGACCGTCCCCTTGGTTTCAAGGAACCAGGTCTGGTAGTTTGGCTTGTTGATCTGGAGCTGTAGCTCGCCTAAAGCGGCCTCCCAAATTTCTTGCGCCGACCTCATTCTAAAGAGACTCTCCTCAATCCTGGCAGGTTAGTAAGCAATACAGCGTCAATTGCTAAGTAGTTTCGTTATCAATAACCCGGTGTTCTCGGTACCCTTTTCACCGGGTTGATGGGAGCGGTAGTTGGCCCAGCCCGGGTTGTGAATGAGGTTAAAAGAAACCTTGTTTATGGTATCAGCGGGCAACCAGGGATGGCAAGGCTTCTGGCGCTGGTTGGTGGGTGATTTTGGGCCTAGTTTTCTATTGCAAGCTCTCTCAGACGGCCTTTTTTATCAAATATTGAGCTTATAGGTTTGGGACGGATGGTACTGGTAAAATTTTCTCCAAATGGCGAAGGCGGTGGTCTGCGGGGCTTCTTAGCCGCGGGTGTTGTTGGCGGCGGCCTTTGGTGTTAGAATCTGTCCCGGGAGGCTTGAGTTGCGCATTGTTTTTATGGGCACCCCGGAGTTTGCCACACCGGCCCTTAGCCACATGGTACTTAATGACTACCATGTGGCGGCTGTCTATACCCGCCCCGACAGGCTGGCCGGCAGAGGTCGTGGTCTGGCTTCATCCCCAGTGAAGAGACTGGCGACGGCGCTGGCTCTGCCGGTGGTACAGCCGGTTAGCCTGAAGAAGGCGGACACTATAGCTGAACTGGTCAGCTTTAAGCCGGATGTCATTGTGGTCGCCGCCTTTGGCCAGATTCTGCCGGAGGCGGTATTACGGCTTCCCCGGTATGGCTGTTTGAATGTTCACCCCTCTCTTCTGCCCCGGCACCGGGGGGCGGCACCGGTAGCGGCGGCTATCCTGGCCGGGGATAGCTTTACTGGCGTCAGTGTCATGCTTATGGACGAGGGGCTGGATACTGGCCCGGTACTATCCGCGGCTCAGGTTGCAATATCGGACAGGGATAGCACTGGCTCGCTTACTCTAAAACTGTCCCTGATTGCCGCCTATCTCCTCCAGAACGTACTGCCGGACTGGGTAGGGGGCAATCTCAAGCCCCGGCTACAGGATGAGGCTGGCGCTACCTATTCCGGTGCGATAGCCAAGGAGGATGGCGAGATAGACTGGCATCAGTCGGCGGTAGATATCTGGCGGCGGGTGCGTGCCTTTCATCCCTGGCCTGGGTGCCATACTAGGTGGCGGGGTAAATTGCTAAAGATTATTGAGGCGGAACCGCTATCTCAGGAAGTTGATGCCGTGGCGGGAGAAGTGGTGGTTCTGCCGGGGTATGGCCTAGGTGTCAGCACCGGTGATGGCGTTTTGGGGTTGCTGGTGGTGCAGCTGGAGGGCAAGCGGGCGATGACAGCCGGCGAGTTTTTAAGGGGGCAGAGACAGTTCATCGGGGCGGTACTGCCTGGCTAGGCTGTTTGCCGGTGTTGCATAACTTTATCACGGATTTTAGATAAACTTTTGATAACTTCCTGCTCTATTGCCTTGCCCCAGAGTAGCCTGTATAATCTCTGTATATAGTGAAAAGGGATTGAGGAGGTTATCTTGTCTTCGGCAGAAGACCCGAGCCAGTTTTCCACCCTGGTGGATATT
The DNA here is from genome assembly GCA_034431095.1 of Dehalococcoidales bacterium. Classification (GTDB taxonomy): domain Bacteria; phylum Chloroflexota; class Dehalococcoidia; order Dehalococcoidales; family W693; genus W693. Next base: position 21,950 of record DAOUDM010000038.1, read on the forward strand.
ATCGCCCGCCTGCGGGGCCCCGAGGGCTGTCCCTGGGACAGGAAGCAGAGCCATGCCTCGCTGAGGGAGTGCCTGCTGGAGGAGTGCTACGAGGTGCTGGAGGCTCTGGATGACGGTGATGCCGGGCGTCTCTCGGTGGAGCTGGGCGATTTGCTGATGCAGGTCGTTCTCCACAGCCAGATAGCCAGCGAAACCGGCGAGTTCGAGCTGGGCGATGTCATTAGAAGCATTACCACCAAGCTCGTCCGCCGCCACCCCCACGTCTTCGGCTCGGTTGCTGTCAGGGATGCCGACGAGGTGCTGGTCAACTGGGAAGTGCTTAAGAGGGAGGAACGGCGGGAGGATGCCTCTATGCTTGCCAGCGTGCCCAAACAAATGCCGGCTTTAGCCTACAGCCAGGAAATTCAGAGCCGGGTGGCCCGTGTCGGCTTCGACTGGCGGGACGACGAGGGTGTTATCGATAAGCTGGCTGAGGAGGTCGGGGAGTTTAAGCGGGCAGAGAACAAGGAGCGAAAGGAAGAGGAGTTCGGCGACTTGTTGTTCACCTTAGCCAATATCGCCCGGCGGCAGGGTATAGACCTGGAGGCGGCGTTGAGGCAGGCAAACCAGCGGTTTTACCGGCGTTTTGACTATATGGAGAAGCTTTGCCGGGAGCGGGGGCTGGAGTTTAATAAACTATCCTTCGATGAGCAGAATAAGCTCTGGGAGGAGGCGAAGGAGAAGGCAGGATAGGCTGGTCGGGGCGAGAGGATTCGAACCTCCGACCTCAGCGTCCCGAACGCTGCGCGCTAACCAGGCTGCGCTACGCCCCGATGGTCTTTATTATAGGCCGATTTAAGCTTTTGGGCAACTAACACCTACCCCACCACTCTGCCATCTTTGCTTTATTTTTTCCCACCCTGCCCGCCCTCGGCAGCCATTCTACGTCGTCGGGGAGCATCCCCCACCCCCTTATTTTTAAGGGTGTTTAAGAGGGGCTTTGCCCCACTTCTTCTATAACTCCCCTTCCCCTTGTAAGGGGAAGGGGACAAAGGGGATAGGGTTGTTCTATTTATAAAAACTGGAGGCATAAAGTGGTTACACGGTCGGGCTATCTGATAGAATAGTAGGCAGTTTGGAGTAAAATGAAATACTGTGTTTTGATAATTGATGGTGCCGCTGGCTGGCCATTGCCCGAGCGGGGCGGTAAAACCTGCCTCGAGCTGGCTGAAACGCCTCACCTCGACGCCCTGGCGAAGGAGGGGGTGGTGGGTCTCGCTGCCACCGTGCTCGAGGGGATGGAGCCGTCCAGCGCCTGCGCCTGCATGTCTCTGCTGGGCTACGACCCCAGGATTTACTACCGGGGGCGGGCGGCTATCGAAGCGGTCAGTATGGGTGCCACCATAGATGAGGGAGAAGTCGTCTTCCGCTGTAATCTGGTGGCGGTCGAGGACGGACTGATGAAGAGCTACTGCGTCGGTCATATCGGCACCGATGAAGCGGAGAAGCTCATCGAGGCGCTGAACGAAAGCCTGGGTGGCGATAATATCCGCTTTTACCCCGGAGTCGGCTACCGCCACTTATTAAAGCTCAAGGGACGTGAGGAGACTGCCCTGGCAGTCTGCACCCCGCCCCACGACATCTCGAACAAGCCGGTTGCCGATTTCCTGCCCCGTGGTCAGGGGAGCGATTTCTTGAGGCGATTGATGCGGGACTCGGCAGTAGTGCTGGAGAAGCACCCGGTGAACAAAACACGGCGTGAGCGGGGTGATAAGCCGGCGAATATGATATGGCTCTTCTGGGGCAGTGGGCGGGTTCCGGAGATGCCCGCCTTCGAGCAGGTCTACGGTCTCAAGGCGTCCCTTACCTCCAGTGTTGACCTTCTGCGCGGACTGGGGCGGATGATGGCTATGGAGATACTGGCAATACCCGGGATAACCGACGGGCTGGACAACGACTTTCAGGGACAGGCTTTAGGCGCTCTGAAGTCGCTTGACGACCATGACATGGCGGTCATCCATATAGAAGCCCCGGACGAAGCCGGGCATGCCGGCTCCATCGACGACAAGGTGGAGGCTATCCAGAGGGTGGATAAAGAGGTCGTCAGCCGGCTGATTTCATATAGGCCGGGCAACCTGCGGCTGCTGGTTATGCCTGACCACCCTACCCCGATTAAAATAAAAACCCACGTCGCCGAGCCGGTGCCCTTTATTCTCTGGGGTCCCGGCTTTACCGCCAACGGGGCAAAAAGGTTCACCGAGGCAGAGGCAAAAAGGACTGGTCTTTTTATTGAGAAGGGGTATAATATTATGTCACAATTAGTGGGAAGAGGATAAATAAATGTCTTTAATCGTTCAAAAATACGGCGGTTCTTCGGTGGCCGATGCTGAGCGGATTAAGAGTGTAGATCGGCGGATAGGGGCGACTAAAGACAAGGGTTATCAGGCGAGGGGATTTAAAACGTTTGGGCTATTGACATTTTTAGTATAATGGTCATTATAGGCTAGATAAGTTTGACATTTTCTAGTATAATGGTCATTATAGGCTTGACGAGCTTGACATTTCATAGTCTATATGTATAAAATGGCAACCGTTATTATTGATTCTTGTTCTATACTGTGCTAAACGAAACAGAATCATTAAATAGAGGGGGGAGCCCATGGCTTTAATTGTTCAAAAATATGGGGGGAGTTCTCTTGAAAATCCCACAGAGATCAAGAGAGTGGCTAAACATATAATAGCAACTAGGAATAAGGGTGGCCAACCAGTGGTTGTGGTTTCAGCTATGCAGGATCAAACTAATGACTTACTCTACTTAGCTAAAGAAGCAAGTGGCTCCTTCAACGGGAGAGAGCTCGCTAAACTACTTTCCACTGGCGAAATTGTTTCTAGTGCTTTGCTGGCAGGGACGCTACAGTCCCTAGGTTATGCTGCAATAAGCCTCACTGGTGCTGAAGCAGGGATAAGGACTGATACTAATTATACCCGAGCTCGAATTCTGAAGGTTGACCCCAAAAGAGTGATTAAGGAAATAGAGAAGGGGAATATTGTCATTGTTGCCGGCTTTCAGGGGATTACCGAAGAGTTGGATATTACCACCCTGGGGCGGGGTGGCTCTGATATTACAGCAGTGGTTCTGGCGGCGGCGCTTGGTGTAAAGTGTGTGATTTATCATGAACATGCTGGTGTCTATACCGCTGACCCGCGCCTTGTTCCTGAGGCGCAACAACTATCTGAGATTAGCTATGAGGAGCTGCTGGAGCTGGCAGGCAGTGGTTCGAAAGTGCTCCAGTCTAGAGCAGTAGAGTTGGGGTGGGTAAACAAAGTACCTATCTTGATAACAAATATTTCTAACGGCCAAAATGGTACCCTTGTTCATGAATGATGGCTACTTATGAAGTTTACAAGAAAGTGCGTGCCATCTCACATGATAAGAATGTAGCTAAGGTTACTATTATTGGTGTCCCCGACCGCCCCGGCATCGCCTCATCTATCTTCGAGTCTCTGGCCAAGGCTGGCATCAGCGTCGATACCATCGTTCAGAATGCCAGTATAGAGAATATTACCGACCTGACCTTTACCGTAGCCAAGGGCGATTTAGCGAGGTCTATGGAAGTGGTGAAACCTATCGCCCGGGCCATCGGCGCCCGGCAGTGTGCCAGCGACTCAAAGCTGGGCAAGGTGAGCATCATCGGCACCGGCATGCAGAACACCCCCGGGTTTGCCGCCAGGATGTTCCAGGCACTCAGCGAGAAGGGGATAAACATCCAGCTTATCACCACCTCGGAGATAAGGATAACCTGCATCATTGAAGAAGCCAGGGTTAGCGAGGCGGTTCGCACCCTGCACAAGGCGTTTGAGCTGGAGCAAGCGGTATAGTAAAAAGGGGATGAGACAACTCATCCCCTTTCGATTACACTCTGGTTAGCGGCTGTCAGGCGGAGACCACCTCTTTGACCTCCGGGATTTCCTGCTTCAGGATTCGTTCGATGCCGTTCTTCAGCGTCATCGTGGACATGGGACAGCCGGCGCAGGCGCCGGTCAGCTTCAGCTTGACCACGCCGTCGTTGACATCAACCAGTTCGACATTGCCGCCGTCAGCCGCCAGGCTGGGCCTGATCATATCCAGTACCTCTTCCACTTTTTCTCGCATTAAAACCTCCTTTGTTGGTTGGCTGGGGTGCTCTTCGGTTTTGCCATGACATTCGGCTGTCTGCTCCGGGGCGCACTCCCCTGGCTTACCCTTCAGCCTCTCCGGATGCTGGCATATATCTCTACTTTTCGGCTGGCACACTTGCTTGACCTCCTCGTTGATAGATAAAACCCCTTTTGAGGGGCTTTGTTAAGCAACTATAAAAAGCCTATCATAGCCAGCCTGGCTTGTCAATTTGGTGACAGAATATAATTGATAAAAGCCCCCGATGTTGCTAGACTTTGGCCCACTTGACTTTGGTAGGATAAGCTGGAGTAGAATATCTATTCGGGTTGATTACAGATTTGGTGAAATACAGTGGTGGGGATGCAATGTGGCGTACGATAAAGTGGAACAGGTAAAGCTGATACGGCGGAGGAGCAAACAGGCTATAGCTCTGGCTATGGAGGGTCGCTGGCGGGAGGCGGTGGAGGCGAATAAAAGTATAATACAGGACTTTCCCGATGATGTTGATACCTGTAACCGTCTGGGGCGGGCGTATATGGAGCTGGGGGAGTACTCGCTCGCCCGGGAAGCCTATAGCCGGGCAAAGGAGCTTGACCCCTATAACACCATCGCCGAGAAGAACCTGCGCCGCCTGGCTCATCTGAGGGAAACCGGCCCCGTTTCGGAGGGGGGCTTTCACCGCGTGGAGCCGCATGTTTTCATTGAGGAGACCGGCAAGGCGGGGGTGGTCAGCCTTTTTCGCCTGGCGCCGAAGGAGGTACTGGCCGGGGTTGATGCCGGTGATAGGGTGAACCTGAAGATAGTCAATTCCAACCTGACGGTGGAAGATATCCACCAGCAGTATCTGGGGCAGGTGGAGCCGAGGCATAGCCAGCGGCTTGTCAGGTTGATGAAGGGCGGGAATATGTATACGGCTACCGTCATCAGCTCTTCGGAGGATATGTTGGCGGTTATTATCCGGGAAACATATCAGCACCCTTCGCAGGAGGGGCAGCTTTCCTTCCCCTCGAAGGGGTTCGGTAGCCTTAGACCCTATGTTAGTGATAAAATACTCAGGCGCCGGATAGAGTATGGCGAGGCGGTGATGAGGGGGCCGGGCTTTGTTCCTGCCGGCGAAGACGAAGCCGAGTTACTATCCGAGGAGCCTGTGGATGACAATAACGACGAGGATGAACCGGAGGTTTAACGGGATATGGTTCTAGGCAATATCAGGCCGGTAAATATCGAAGACGAGATGAAGAGCTCCTACCTGGATTACGCCATGAGCGTCATTGTTTCCCGCGCTTTGCCCGATGTCTGCGACGGGCTCAAGCCGGTGCACCGGCGCATTCTCTATGCTATGCACGGGCTGGGGCTACGTTACGCCAGCCCGCACAAGAAGAGCGCCCGCGTTGTCGGTGAGGTGCTGGGTAAGTACCACCCTCACGGCGATGCCTCCGTCTATGATGCCATGGTGCGTATGGCTCAGAACTTCTCCATGCGTCATATGCTCGTCGACGGACAGGGTAACTTCGGCAGCGTCGACAACGACCCCCCGGCGGCAATGCGCTATACCGAGGTTCGCCTGGCGGAAATCGCCGAGCAGATGCTGGTTGATATTGATAAAGATACCGTTGACTTCATGCCCAACTTCGATGACAGCCTCAAGGAGCCGGTGGTTCTCCCCAGCCGCTTGCCCAACCTGCTGGTCAATGGCAGTTCCGGTATCGCCGTCGGCATGGCGACCAATATCCCGCCCCACAATCTGGGCGAGGTCTGCGATGCCGTATCCCTTCTCATCGATAATCCCGGGGCGACCGTCGATGAGCTTATGCGGTTTATCAAGGGGCCCGATTTCCCCACCGGCGGCATTATCCTTGGGCAGGATGGTATCTGTAGCGCCTATGCTACCGGGCATGGACGGATAGTAGTCCGGGCTAAGGCTTATTACGAAGAAGCCTCCACCGCCGGCCGCCGTCAGATAATTATCACCGAGCTCCCCTACCAGGTGAATAAGGCGGCTCTGGTGGAGAAGATAGCCGAGCTGGTCAAGGACAGGAAGGTTACCGGCATCAGCGAACTGCGCGACGAGTCGGACCGCCAGGGGATGCGCGTTGTCATTGAGATCAAGAAGGAAACCCAGCCTCAGCAGATACTGAACAACCTGTACAAGCATACCCAGATGCAGTCGGCCTTCTCCGTTAACATGCTGGCCCTGGTCTCCGGCCAGCCGAGGGTAATCAGCCTCAGGGAGGCACTCCAGTACTATATCGATTTCCGTCACCAGGTGATTACCCGCCGCTCCCGCTTTGAGCTGAAGGTAGCCAAGGACAGGGCTCATATACTGGAGGGGCTTAAAATCGCCCTGGACAATATAGATAGAATAGTGGCTACCATCCGCAAGTCTAAAACCGCCGAGGCAGCCCGTAGCGCCCTGATGGCTGAATTCGGTCTGAGCAAAATCCAGGCGCAGGCGATACTGGATATGCAGTTGCGCCGGCTGGCTAACCTGGAGAGGAAGAAGATACTAGACGAGTACCAGGAGGTGCTGAAGACCATTACCTACCTCGAGGAGCTGCTGGCTAACCCCAGGCGGATGATGATGCTGATAAGGGAAGAGGTGACGGAACTAAAAGCCAAGTTTGACGAGCCGCGGCGGACCGAGATAAGCCTGCAGGAAGCGCTCGATTTTAATGAGGAAGACCTTATCCCCCACCAAAGGATGGTGGTTACTCTGAGCGAGCGGGGTTTCGTCAAGCGGGTACCGTCCAAAGCCTATACCCTGCACCATCGTGGCGGCAAGGGGATTATCGGCATGGTGACCCGGGAGCAGGACGCCGTCAGGTTTCTGGTGGTAGCCGATACCCACGATAACCTGCTCTTCTTTACCAATCGGGGCAAGGTTTTCAGCCTTAAATGCTACGAACTGCCAGCCGATACCTCCCGGATTGCCAAGGGTATGGCGGTGATTAATCTCTTCCCCGTTGCTGAAGGGGAGAAGGTTACCGCCGTGGTGGCCGTCAGCGAGTTTACCTCGGGCAGTTACCTGTTGATGGCGACCAACCATGGCGAAATAAAAAAGACATCGGTGGACAGCTTTAGCACGGTGCGCAGTAGCGGGCTTATCGCTATGGATTTGGCCGAGGGGGATAGCCTGGTGGCGGCCTGTCTGGCTGGGGGCAAAGATGACGTCCTGCTGGTGACACAGCAAGGGCAGTCGGTCAGGTTCCCGGTATCCGAGCTGAGAGCCAGCCTGAGAGCCAGCGGCGGCGTGCGTGCCATCAAGCTGGGCAAGGGCGACCGGTTGGTCAGTATGGATATCGCTCCTCCCGATGCCTTCGTGCTGGTGGTTACCGCCGGGGGTTATGGCAAGCTCACCCCGGTTGCCGATTATCCGTGCCAGCACCGTGCCGGCAGCGGTGTAAGAACCTTTAAGGTTACTGAAAAGACGGGCGAGGTCGCCGCTACCCGGGTGGTGACCCGGAGCCAGCAATTGATGATTATATCCGCCAACGGCATTATCACCTGTACCCCGGTGACGGAGGAAGACCCCAGAAAAGGCATCACCATCCAGGGGCGGAGCACCCAGGGGGTGCGGTTGATGAGGCTGGAAGATGGCGACCAAGTAGTCGCCATCGCCGCCTTTGAGTAAGAGCCGGCGGTTTTTAGCTTTCAGCCAGTTTTTGCTGGCAGTTCGGTTGCCATCTCTCTAGGCCGCAGGCGCTACAGGCGTGGTAGTGGCAATCCCGGGTCTCTTTGCCCTCCAGGGCGCGCTGGTATTCCCGTTTTAGGAAGTCTGTAGTTATGCCGGTGTCGATGTGAGCCCAGGGCAGTGGTTCATCCAGGGGTCGCTGTCGCTGGGCGTAGTGGAGGGGGTCGATGCCGCTCTCGGTGAAGGCTCTGAGCCAGGTTTCATAGTTGAAGTGTTCGCCCCAGCCATCGAAGACAGCCCCAAGTTGCCAGGCGCGGTAGATAGCCCGGCCCAGCCGGCGGTCTCCCCGTGACAGCACCGCCTCCAGCAGGCTGAGCCTGGGCTCCTGCCAGGACAGCCTGATTCCTTTCCGGCGCAGCCCCAGCTTGAGAAGCTCGTGCTTGACGCTTAGCTGTTGTTCGCTTTCCTGGGCTGTCCACTGGAAGGGCGTATGCGGTTTGGGAACAAAGGTAGACAGGCTCACCCTTATCTGGGGTCTTTTCCCCGGGGTGGTTTTGCCCAGTGAATGGACCTTATTGACCAGCCGCACGATGCTCTCGATGTCGTCTTCTGTTTCCGTGGGCAAGCCGAGCATAAAGTATAGCTTGAGGGTTTTCCAGCCCCTTTCAAAGGCGGTGGTTGCCGCTTTGAGGAGATCGTCTTCCGGGATGTACTTGTTGATTACCTGCTGTAACCGCTGACTGCCAGCCTCGGGGGCAAAGGTGAGTCCTGTCTTCCGGTGGGTGGGCAGGGAGTCTATCAGCCTTACCAGCTCGCCATCGATGCGCAGGCTGGGCAGTGATATTGTTATGTTCCGCTTACTGTAGCATTGGGCGATGTCGGTTACCAGTTCGTCGATACCGGGGTAGTCGCTGGTGCTGAGGGATACCAGCGACACCTCGTCGTAGCCGCAGTTGGCGATAAGCTCGTCTACTGATTTAAGCACCTCTTCCCGGGGTCGCTGGCGTGCCGGGCGGTATATGATGCCGGCGTTGCAGAAGCGGCAGCCCCGGCTACAACCGCGGCTGATTTCTATCGCCCCCCGGTCGTGGACGACCTCTATATAAGGCACCACCGGGCTGGTCACCGGCGGCGGTAGCTTGGCTACGATTTGCCGTTTTATCGTCGGGCTGGCTTGGGTGACGACAGGGGCGATGCTCTTAAAAAAGCCGTCGCTCTGGTACTCCACATCATACAGGCTGGGTACGTAGATGCCGGGGATGGTAGCTGCTTGGCACAGCAGCTCTTTCTTGGCGGTTTTATTAACCTTCCAGTTGTGGAAACAGGCAATAAGCTCCTGCAGGACCTCCTCGGCTTCACCGATAACGAACAGGTCGATAAAGTCAGCCATAGGCTCCGGGTTGAGGGCACAGCTACCACCGGCGATTATCACCGGGTGGGAATCGTCCCTTTCGCCGGCGAGTACCGGTATCCGGGACAGGTGGAGCATATTCAATACATTGGTGAAGGTAAGCTCGTAGCCCAGCGAGAAGCCGATGATGTCGAAATCCTTCAGCGGGTGGCCACTCTCCAGGCTGAGCAGGGGTATTCCGGCGTCCTCAATAGCCTTTGCCATATCCGGCCAGGGAGCGAAGACCCTCTCGGCCAGGACGCCCGGCTGGCTGTTCAGTAGCCGGTAGAGTATGGGCAATGCCATATTGGACATGCCGATTTCATACAGGTCCGGGTAGCTGAGGGCTATCTTGATGTCCGCTTTATGCCAGTCCTTGACTATGCTGTTCCACTCACCGCCGGTATAGCGGGCTGGCTTGGCGACCCTGAATAATATGCTATCGGGATAGGTCAAACTGCGCCTCCAGAACTAACATTATAGTTGTTATACCTCTGAAGGCGCAATAAACGGGCTTTGACGTTTGGGTCGGGGATGGTAAAATAGTGTCGTAACTGGAAAGGGGAGTAACGATGAAGTACCTCTGGGCGCCGTGGCGTATGGAGTATATCAAGAAGGCGAAAGAAGAAGGCTGTATTTTGTGCCAGAAACCGCTGGAAAACAGCGATACCGCCAATTATATACTGCATCGCGGGCGGAAGAACTTTGTCATTATGAACAGCTACCCCTACAACTCCGGCCACCTGATGGTAGCCCCCAACCGTCACATAGCTAACCTGGAGGAGCTTACCGATGAAGAGCTTGACGAGCACTACAGGCTGGTACGCCAGGGTATTCTGGTCTTGAAGCAGGTGCTTAAGCCCGAAGGCTTTAATATCGGTATGAACCTGGGTCGGATAGCCGGCGCCGGCGTTGATAAGCACATTCACACTCACATCGTGCCCCGCTGGTCCGGAGACACCAACTTCATGCCGGTAATAGCCGATACCGATGTGGTCAACGAGGCTCTGGAGGAAACCTACAAGAAGCTGGTTGAGAAGTTTTGATTATAAGCAGGAGGCTATCAAATGGATGGTTTTGAGACTATCTCAGACGTACTGCCTTTCTTAATACCTTTGTTAATATTGGAGCTTGGGCTGTTAATAGTTGCTCTTGTTGACCTGCTTAATAGGCAAAAGGTCAGAGGCGACAAACTGCTATGGGTGTTGCTGATAGTGGTGATTGGTATCGTAGGGCCTATCATTTATTTTATCTTTGGCCGGCAGAAAGATACGACAGAGAAGAGCGGGAGTTAAGAGAAACAAACCGAACAACTAAAGAGTGAATCGGTTGACGAAGCTGGTTGAGAAGTTTTGAGTTTGGCCGATTTAGTAAAATGAATACCAGAGTTATTATTACAGCTAGTCAAATGAGGTATATGCTTTATCTGCTGCTGGCGCTGGTAGTCGCCGATGGCATATTGAGCAACTTTCTCGTTTTACAGAATATGGGCTTTGAATTGAACCCATTTCTCAAGGATCTGGTAGGTGGCGAGTATCTACTATCGTTAAAAGCATACGGGGCATTACTGGCGGTAGTTATGCTGTGGGGTATATATAAAAAGCTACCCAAGATAGCTGTTATATGCAATCTAAGCTTCGTCGTGTTTTACACGGCGATATTATACTGGAATACGTTTGCCTTCCTGTTGGCAGTGTAGCAAAAATCAGGTCTACTTTTTCGTCTCCTCCAGCTCCTCGGTAATATTCTTGGCCATCTTCAGAAACAGCTTTCTTAGCCTTTTCATAACATCTTCGGCGGCTTTTTCCCCGGCGAGCCTGGCTCCTTCGGCGGCTTTTCTGGCATCGGCCGCCGCCGCCTCAATCTCATCCAGGATGATAGGCAGGGGTGTGTCCATAATGCCGTGCTTCTTCTCGGGTTCGTTTCCCATATTCCCTCCTTATTCTCTAATATATTGTGCTGGCCGAAGTTCTATTAACCGTTATATAGCTTTAGCCAGGGCAAAGGCAATCAAAACGGCACAAAAGATGATAGCCAGGTTGATTACTATCAGGGTAGCTATCCAGTCCCATCGGGACAGTCTCTTCATCACTGCTTTTACCAGTGCCTCTTCAGCCTTGGAAAGAGCCTCTTGAGCTTCCAGCCTGGCTTCTTCGGCGATTCTCTCCCCGACCAGGCGTGACTCTTCGGCAGCGGCTATGGCGCTTGCCGCCGCCTGCTCGGCTAACCCGGCGGATTCGTTAGCCCTCCTCACCGCGGCTTCGGCAGCCCTGATTTGCTTTTCTAACTCGTTCAAGATTTGAGGTAGCGGTTTTACCAGTACTTTGGCACCCGCTTCTTCGGTGGGGGCAGTATCTTCTTTTACCATTGTCGCTCTCCTTTAATATAGCTATTATATGGGATTGGCGAAAATCACCGGCGCATAATTTGAGTTTAACCTTGTCCTATCCGGTAGTCAATACCTTTTGGGGCATTTAAGCCACTGTTGGTTAAAATTATGAAGGAAAACGTGGGCAAAAAGGTGGCGCCCCCAATGGAATTCGAATCCATGTTGCCGGCTTGAAAGGCCGGTGTCCTAGGCCTCTAGACGATGGGGGCGTAACCCCAAGTATAGCAAAGAAAAAGCCTGCTTTACAATGTGGTTTATTGCCGGGCATAATATTGGGCTGGCAGGACGGTGCAATCTATATTTATCGCACCGTTATGCTACAATAACCAGCAATATGAATGAAGCGGGTAACAATGATAAAACACCCGTAGCAGAAAGATGGGACTGGGTTAAAACAAGATTAATCCCCGTTCTGGGCTTGCTTATCGTAATAGGCATCGTCATCGGTGTTTTCTACCTCTATAGATACCATCCGGAGAAGGTCGAGGAGCTGGAGGAGTTCGGCTACCTGGGCGTCTTCCTTATCAGCCTGCTTCTGAATGCCACCATTATTCTGCCTGCCGGCAATTTCCTGGTTATAGCGACGCTGGGCGCCGCCCTCTCCTTCCCCCTTGTCGGCATACTTGGCGGTCTTGGTGCGGCTATAGGCGAATTTACCGGCTATGCCGCCGGCTACAGCGGACAGGCAATCATACAGAAACGTCGGCTATACGTCAGGCTGGAGGGGTGGATGAAAAGGTGGGGTTCGCTGACCATTTTCGTCCTATCGGCGGCGCCGTTGTTCTTCGATTTAGCCGGTATCGCCGCCGGGGCACTGCGTTTCCCCGTCTGGAAGTTCTTTCTTGCCTGCTGGCTGGGCAGAACCATCCTCTATCTGGCTATCGCCTGGGCGGGCGCTATGGGCTGGGAGGCACTGCTGGACTTCCTGGGCTGACCGGGTATTTCATTCTTAGAAGTATCAGGGCACCGATGATAAAAAAGACAAGACAAGAAATAAGCATAACCTGATAGCCCAGGTCCTCCCTGATAGCCTCATAGTGGGTAATTAACGGACCGAAAAGGCCTGCCAGGGCGCCAGCACCAGCGGTAGCCATATTGGCCAGACCAAGGTATCTGGCCTCTTTCCCTTTAGTTACCAAATCAGTAGCCAAAGCCCAGTTGGTGCTGGAGAAGGCGCCGGTGGCTACCCCCAGGATGCCGGCGGCAATCAGTATTGAGCTTTCGTTTTGGAACAGAATTATTACTATAATGCCCAGGGCACCCAGAAGTGCTGAGGAGACGGCGATGGGTTTGCGTCCAATCCTGTCTGACAGGCGCCCGGCGGGGTAGACAACAGCTAGCATGCCGACCACGGCTAAGATTAAAAATCTGAAGACTGCCTCGGCCGGGTCGGCGACGCCGATAACATCCTGGAGGAAATACAGGGCAAAGCGCTGGATGATGGCCATGGCCAAAAAGAAGAATAGGCGAGATGCCAGAAACCACAGGAAATTTCGGTTTGCATTGATAAACTTAATAAAGATGAGTCGGCGAGATATCAGAAACCTCAAGAAGTTACGGTGTGCTTTGATGTCAATCCTAAAGGTCACGGTGGGAAGTCGTAGGCCACCGATACCGGGTCGCTCCTTGACCATGAGCACAGTAGCCACCATAAACACCAGTAGAAGTACCCCCGGTGCTATCAGCGATAGCCATAGCCATTGACTGCCCTCACCAGCGGCGTAGTTGTCCATGAAGATAGCAATGGGGTATATCAGGGCAACCCCGCCCAATATCTCGAGCAGACCCTTTACTCCTGAAGCCCGTCCTCTCTTTCCCTCGGGAACCAGGTCAGGAATGAAGCCTTGATGCGGCCCCTGTACTGTATTGCTGCTGAGTTGCATAAGGCAATATATGGCAAAGAGAACAGCATAGCTACCAGCCAGCCCTATTCCGGGTAGAAGCAGGAGAAGCAGTATAACGCCCACCAGTATGAAGGGTCGCCGGCGCCCCCAGCTAAAGCCAGAGCGGTCACTGATGGCGCCAACTATTGGTTGTGCTATCATTGCCAGGATCAAGCCGGCAGAGATAAGCAGTCCCAAGTAGGTGTTCTTCTCCGCTTCGGGGACAAAATCCAACACCCTGAGGGGCAGGATAATTGTATGCATTCCCTGCCACAGCGCAGTCGTGGCAAAGACCAGGATGGTAATCTTGAGGTAATCAACAGATTTAAACCCCCGGGCGTTACCGGCTAATTCGCGCTTCACTTCAGGCTAAAGCATAGCAGAGCCAGAACGGGGAGGCAATAGGTGGCTCTACGGATAGACCGCTATAGCCTCAAGCCCGGTGGTCTCCGGCAGCCCCAGCATCAGGTTCATGTTCTGGATCGCCTGCCCGGCGGCGCCTTTTATCAGGTTATCGATACAGCTTATCACCACCAGCATACCGGTTCTGCTATCTATGGTCGGGTGGATAAGGCACAGGTTAGAGCCGGAGGTATGCTTGGTGTGGGGTGGGGAATCTACCACCTTAACGAAAGGCTCGTCTTTGTAGAAACCGCGGTAAATATGCCTCAGCTCCTCCTTCCCCTTCTCACCTGTAACAAGCTCGCTGGTAAGAGGGGCGTAGCAGGTGGACAGTATACCGCGTGTCATCGGCACCAGGTGGGGGACGAAGGTTATCTGGGGCGGTTTGTCCGGCTGGAGCAGCCCCAGCTCCTGGACAATCTCTGGCAGGTGGCGGTGCCCCTCCAGGGCATAGGCGGCGGTATCCTCGTTGGCCTCCGGGTAGTGGCCTTTAAGGCTGACGCTTCTGCCGGCTCCGGAGATACCGGACTTACTGTCGATGATTATATCAGCCTTGACTAGCCCCCGTTTGACTGCCGGAGCCAGAGCCAGAATGGCGCCGGTGGGATAACAGCCGGGGTTGGCTACCAGTTGGGCTGAGGCAATCTGAGCCCGGTATAGCTCGGTAAGCCCGTATACCGCCTGTGGCAGCAACTGCGGCGCCGGGTGGGCGATGCCATACCAGGCGGTGTATTCACTGTCGTCTTTGAGTCTGAAGTCGGCGCTTAAATCCACCACCTTGATACCCCGGTCAAGAAGGGGCAGTACCTCCCGGGCACTTTCCTTATGGGGCATGGCGACCAAGGCCAGGTCGATATCTCCCAGCCTGTCCTCGATGATCAGGTCGGTGCCGGCGAGGTGGGGAAAGACCTCAGCCAGCCTCTGGCCGGCGGCGCTTCGCCCGGTTACCGAGGTCAGCACCACCTGCGGGTGCTGGCTCAGCAATCTGGCCAGCTCTACACCGGCGTAACCGGTAACATTGACAATACCTACCCTGGCTTTATCCATTGTAACCCCCCTTTATCTATACTAGTTATACTTCTTCATCGGTACTAAATTCAACAACCTCGCGGTCCTGCTTTATTATGGGCAAAGCCTGCTTGATATCGGATTTTTTCAGACCGGAGGCGGCCAGTGTTCGCCTTATGAACTCCAGGCTGGCTTCGTACTCAGGGCTTATCAGCTCTGTAATCCCCATCTTCTTGAGCATCTCCGCTTCTCGCGCCCGGTGAATCCTGGCTATGATTTTAAGATTGGGGTTTATCTCCAGGGCGGCTTTTACGGTAGCCACCACCGCCATCGGGTCGGGGAAGGTTAGAACTAAGGTTTTTGCCCTGCCCAGGCCTGTCTGGCTGAGCACATTGGGGTTGCTGGCATCGCCATAGATGCGGGGCGTGCAACAACCCTTGGCTTCAGCGATACGCTCCGGGTCAATGTCAATGACGATGTGGGGCACTCCGGCGTCCTGGAGCCCCCGGGACACGTTCTGCCCGATTCTGCCGTAGCCGGCGACCACCACCCGGCTCGGCTCTCTGGCCGGTTCATCGGGCTTGGCTACTGCCAGTCCTTTACCCAGCCGCCTGCGGACAGCGGGGGCGGAGATTACCCTGGGGTATAGCCAGGAGGCGAGGTTTATGGATACCGGTGTCAGTAGCATGGTGATAATGGCGCTGGCCAGGATTAGAGAGTAGAACTGGTCTGTAACCAGCCCGGCGTCGGCTCCCGCCTGAGCCAGTATGAAGCCGAACTCTCCGATCTGAAAGAGGCCGGCGCCAACCAGCAGGGCTATACGGCTGCTATAGCCGAAAGATAGAACAACGCCGGAAACGATTATTAATTTTATCAGGACGATGGCGGCTACCGTGACCGCTATTAGAGCCCAGTTCTCAAGCACGAATGCCGGGCTGAGAAGCATACCCAGGGAAACAAAGAAAAGGGTGACGAAGATATCCCTTAGCGGGGTAATCTCGCCGAGAGCCTGGTGGGCAAACCTGGTTTTTCGCAGTATCAGGCCGATTAAGAAGGTGCCGAAGACTATCGGCAGCCCGAAAATCTGGGTGCCCAGGACAGCTCCAAAACACAAGACCAGGACTATCAGCAGGAACAGTTCCCGTGTGCGAATCCGGCCAATCCGGCCCATTAACCAGGGCAGTATCCACAAGCCTGACACTATCGCTATTCCGATAAAGAGGAGTGCCTTGCCAGTGGCGATAGCCAGAGAAAGAAACAGGTTGTCCACCGTGCCGCCCATAAGAGGCACGATGAGGATCATCACTACCACGCTGATATCCTGAAGGATAAGCATAGCCAGCATAATCCGCCCGTGCACCGAGCTCAGCTCGCCCCGCTCCATCAGCAGCTTGAGACATACAGCGGTACTGCTGAGGGAGATGACCAGGCCGAATATGATGGACTGGGGCAAAGGCCAGTCGAACAAGGCAAAGCCCACCACCAGCCCGGTGGCGAAGGTGAGCAAAATCTGGGCGAGGCCGCCCCACAGCCCTACTCTGCCTACCTGCCTCAACTGGCTGACCGAGACTTCCAGCCCCAGGGTGAACATCAGCAGGGCGACGCCGATGATTGCTGCTGCCTCGACCATCTCCAGGTCGGTCACCAGTCCCAGAGAATGGGGGCCGACGGCCATACCGACTACGAGGTAGCCCAGTACCACAGGTTGCCTCAGCCGGTGGGCTATCATTCCCCCCACCAGAGCCGCCACCAGAAGAATGGCAATGTCGACAAACGGGTCCAGCTGTTCCATAGTCCCTAGCTCAAGGTGTTTTTATGCCCTCTATGTTAGGCAAGCAATGCCTAACCGGTAGGCTTCAATATAGTATGCTCAATTTTAACATAAAATTGCCATAAAAAGGGTGGTATGATAATATTCTAGTAGATTAACTCGAGCCAGATACTATCTAAAACAGGAGAAAATAAGTGCCCAAGATCTATCTTATTGATGTCACCAATCGTGATGGAGTGCAGACAGCCAAGCTCGGCCTTTCCAAGCTGGAAAAGACCATGATGAACATCTACCTGAACGAGATGGGGGTCTTTCAGTCCGAGTTCGGTTTTCCCACTACCAGGCACGAGTCCAACTACCTGCGAGCCAATCTGGAGCTGGCCGAGATAGGAGTCCTTAAGCCTATCCGCCTGGAAGGCTGGATAAGAGCCATTGTCGCTGATGTCGAGACCGCCTTCAAGCTGGTGCCCAATATAAAACACCTCAACCTTTCCATATCTACTTCTGACCAGATGATTAACGGCAAGTTCCAGGGGAGAAAGACCCGGGATGACATTGTAAGGGACATGACCGAGGCGGTTGACGCCGCCTGGGCTCACGGCGCCGAGAGTGTCGGCGTTAACGCCGAGGACGCCTCCAGGACAGACCTGGGTTACCTGATTGAGTTCGGCCTGGCGGCTAGGGAGCACGGCGCCAGCCGTTTGAGATACTGCGATACCCTGGGTTACGATAATCCCTTTACCATCTATGAAGCCGTTAAGACGCTGGCAGAGAAGGTGGCTCTGCCCATCGAGCAGCACTGTCACGGAGACCTGGGTATGGCGGTGGCTAACTCTATTGCTGGCGCCAAGGGAGCTATAGACGGCGGCCAGGATGCCTATATCAACACCACGGTCAACGGTATTGGTGAAAGGGCGGGCAATGCCGACCTTGTCGCCACCATTCTGGCTATCACCAAATCGAAGGGGTTTAGCGATGAGTACCAGCTGGGCGGCTCGATTGATTTGTCGAAGGCCTGGAAGATAGCCAGGTTTGCCAGCTATGCCTTCGAGGTGCCCATTCCGATAAACCAGCCGGGCGTCGGTGCCAATGCCTTTGCCCATGAGTCCGGCATCCATGCCGACGGTGTGCTCAAAGACCCGGAGAACTACGAGCTCTACAACTATGAAGAGCTGGGTCGGGGCGTGGCAGAGCTGGTCGAGACCGGGCGGGAAATCTGTGCCGGGGAGTATAGCGGTATATCCGGCTTCAGCCATATCATGGGAAAGATGTCGGTATCCTTTGCCGATAGAGAAGAGGCGAGCCGGGTTCTGGAACTGGTAAGATATGCCAACGTAGAGGCACAGAAGCCGCTGATTGAGGACGAGCTTGTCTTTATCGCCAAGTACCCCGATATCGCCAAAAAGCTGTTGACCCTGACGCCGCTGGAATAGCCAGGTCTCATACCGTTATAGCTCGTCTGGCAGGTTTTCAGGTAGTTGCCTTTTTTAATCGGCAAGAGGAGATGGAAAATGGCCGCTCAGCTTTCGGAGATGACTATCAGACCTATTGGCATTGTTAGGAGCGAGGTACGGCAAAAGCAGAAGCCGGACTATAACTGGCAGGAGATAGTCTCTGAAATCGTGATTGACGACAGCCTCGGTGAAGCCCTGGACGGGCTGGAGGGTTTTTCCCACATCATAGTTATCTACTGGCTTCATCTGGCGGTTGACCCAGCCAAAATGGTGGCAAAAGTCCACCCCAGAGGGGAGCCGGAACTGCCCCTGGTCGGGTTTTTTGCCACCCGCTCTCCTTACCGGCCTAACTCGCTGGGACAGAAGGTGGTCAGGCTGCTGGAGCGGCGGGGTAACGTGCTGCGGGTGCAGGGGCTGGACGCCCTTGATGAGACGCCGGTGATTGATATAAAGCCCTATATCCCGGGCTACGATTCGGTGGACAATGCCACGGTGCCTCAATGGATGGCGAAAAGATAAGCCGTTGCCTGTGGGACATATATCGGCGGCTTATGGCTGCCTACGGCCCCCAGCACTGGTGGCCGGCAGATAGTCCCTTCGAGGTTATGGTCGGTGCCATCCTGACCCAGTCAGCCGCCTGGGGTAACGTTGATAAGGCTATCGCCAACCTGAAGGCAGTTGATGCTCTGTCGCCGGAAGCAATACGCCGCCTGCCTCTCTCCGAGATGGCGCTGACCATCCGTCCCTGCGGCTACTACAATGCTAAGGCATTAAAACTCAAGTCCCTGGCTCACTGGCTGGGCAATCACTATTGCGATAACCTTGACGGGCTGTTTGCTACCGATACGGACAGCCTGCGGCAGCAGCTTTTTGCCATCCACGGTATCGGGCAGGAGACGGCCGATTCCATTCTGCTCTATGCCGCCGGGAAGCCCGTTTTTGTTATCGACGCCTATACCCGCCGCATCATCAGCCGCCTCGGCCTGGTTCCCCAGAGGGATAGCTACGATGATTACAAGGATTATCAGAGGCTTTTTATGGCAAATCTGGAGGCGGATGCCGCGCTTTTTAATGAATACCATGCCCTGCTGGTTAAACTGGCCAAGGACGCCTGCCGCAAGAAGCCCCTCTGCCGGCGGTGCTGTCTTAATGATATCTGCCGGTTTTATAAGAATGAGCCGTGAGAATAGCTATGAATGAGCAGGATTTGGACAATCTCTCCAGCAGAATTGCCGGCCTGATTATCAAGTCCAAACGAACGGTTGTCTTCACCGGCGCCGGTGTCAGCACCGAGTCCGGCATACCCGATTTTCGCAGCCCCAGCGGTATATGGGAACGGTTTAACCCCGATGACTTCACCTACCAGAAGTTTGTCGGAGACGCCAAAGCCAGGCGAAAGCAGTGGCGGCTTTTACGCGAGCTCAACCTTGTCGCCGAGCCCAACCCGGCACACTATGCCATCGCCGAGCTTTATCGGCTGGGCAGGCTGGACTGCGTCATTACCCAGAACATTGACAATCTGCACCAGAAGGCAGGCCTGCCCGATGATAGGGTCTTTGAGCTGCATGGTAATGCGCAGTGGGCGGTATGCCTGGGCTGCCATCAATACTATCCTTTCGAGCAGGTCAGGGCCAGGCTGGATGGGGGCGAAGAAGACCCGGACTGTGAGATATGTCACGGTATCCTGAAGCCGGGTGCCGTTTTTTTCGGCGAGCCGCTCCCGGAAAAGGTGCTTGCAGAGGCGGCCTTGCATTCATGCCGTTGTAACCTGTTTATCGTGATTGGCTCCACACTGGTCATCTATCCGGCCGCCTATATGCCCATCTATGCCCTTGATTCCGGAGCCAGGCTGGTCGTTATCAACCTCAGCGCCACCCCGATGGACGAACAGGCTGGCGTTGTGGTCAGGGCTAGGGCTGGTGAGGTAATGCCGGTGGTGGCGCAGAGAGTAAGAGAGAAAA
>DAOUDM010000039.1:0-4368 GCA_034431095.1 Dehalococcoidales bacterium
ACTATAGATGCCGTACTCACCCTGGCGGAAAAGGGCATCAGGAAACTGTTCGAGATTCAGCAGGCGGCTCTGAAAGGTCAATAGGGCTTTCAGTTTGTCTAGGGTCTCACCTGACCACTGCCGAAGATAAGCCACTTGTAGGAGGTCAGCTCCTTTAGCCCGATGGGACCGCGGGCGTGCATCTTCTGGGTGCTGATACCCAGCTCCGCCCCCAGACCGAACTGAGAACCATCGGTAAAGCGGGTGCTGGCATTGACGTAGACACAGGCGGCATCCACCTCGTTGAGAAAGCGCATTGCCGCAGTATAGTCTTCGGTGACGATAGCCTCTGAGTGACCCGAGCTGTAACGCTCGATGTGGTTGAGGGCTTCGTCCAGCGAGGGCACGACCTTTATGGCGGCTATAAGCGATAGGAACTCCTTACCCCAGTCTTCATCCGTAGACGGGACGAGCTTTAGGCCGGAGCTTGGCTTGAGTATGGATAGAGCCGTCTCATCGCAGTGCATCTCCACACCGGCTTTGGCGAACTCGACGGCTATTTTCGGCAGGTAAGATTCGGCGATTTCGGCATGTACCAGCAGGCTGTCGAGGGCGTTGCAGACGGTGGGCCGCTGCACCTTGGCGTTGTAGGCGATGGCTACCGCCATACCTATATCGGCGCTCCTGTCGATATAGGTATGGCAGACGCCGATGCCCCCGGCTACTACCGGCATAACGGCATTCTCCTTGACGAATTTGATTAGACCGGCGCCGCCCCGAGGTACGACCATATCAATATAATCCCCCATTTTGAGCATCTGGTTGACCAGGGTGCGGTCGGTGTTTTCGATTAGCTGGATGGCGCCATCGGGGACGCCGGCTCTGGCTATCGACTTCTGTACTAGTCTAGCCAGGGCGATATTGGAGTGGATTGACTCTTTGCCGCCCCTTAAAATAAGGGCGTTGCCCGACTTTAGGCACAGGCTGGAGATATCTATGGTGACGTTGGGTCGGCTCTCGTAGATGGCACCGATGACCCCCAGCGGCACCCTCTTTTTGCCTATCATCAGGCTGTTGGGTAGGGTGCGCATCTCGAAGACCTCGCCCACCGGGTCGGGCAGGGCGGCTACCGTAAGCACATCCTGCGCCATAGCCTGCAGGCGCTCCACCGTCAGCAGCAGGCGGTCGAGCATGGCGGCGCTCATGCCTGAGGCTCTGGCTTCTTTGTAGTCGAGCTTGTTGGCTGTCAGAATATCATCCTTTTTAGTCAGCAGGTCATCGGCGATGTATGCCAGGGCTTTGTTCTTGACCTCGGTGGAGAGGTAAGCCAGCCGCTTTGAAGCCGTCTTGGCGGCTTTAGCTTTTGCTTCCAGTTCGCTTTCCGGTGTGTTCATAATAGCTCTCCTTATATTATATACCTCTCCCTTTTGTAAAGGGAGATAGAGAGGGATTTGAAATCCCCCTTAGTCCCCCTTTTACAAAGGGGGAAAGATTTTTAATGAGGGGTTTCGCCCCTCAAACTCCCCGTTATTTTGTAAAAGCGTTCCCAGGGACATTCCGCTTTTGAAGCTGGTGTTATTATATCCTCACCGGCTGGTTAAACCTGCTATTTAAGCTCTCCGTTGCCTCTGAAAGTATAGCAATAGAGTGGCGATAGCCCGTAGACAGCCCGGTTGACCTTCTTTTTAAGAAAGCACCTCCCTGTGCGCCCATCCTCAAGTACGATTATATAGCTGTCGCCGTCTCTGAGGCGCCTGAACTCGGTGAGGGTAAGTTCTCCCCACCAGTTCTGCGACTCGTTATAGCATTTATAGTCAACTTCAGCCAGGAACTGTCCATCGTAGTCATAGAGCTTGCCTGTAGCCATCGGGCTCCTTTCTCAATTAAAGTATTACCAGATTATTGCGATGCACCACCTCGGTGCCGTAGTCATAGCCCAGTAAAGTGGCAATCTGTCTGGAGTGAGACCCCATAATAGCTTCGATATCCGCCGAGCTGTAGTTGGTGATGCCACAGCCAATCCGTGTTCCCTGCGGGTCGTGGATGTTGACTATATCCCCGCGCTGGAACTTACCCTGGAGGCTCTTGATGCCAGCCGCCAGCAGGCTCCGCTGTTGACTCTTTAACGCCATCGCGGCGCCTGTGTCTACTATGAGCTTGCCCCGGACGCAGAGACCGCTCAGAATCCAGCGCTTACGGCTTTCGAGCCTGGCATGGGCGGGCGAGAAAATGGTGCCGAAGGCTTCCCCCGAGGCTAACCGGAGGATGACATCTGGCTCCCGGCCGTCGGCGATAATTACTGTCACTCCGGAGGCGGTAGCCAGTTTAGCCGCCTCTATCTTGGTCGCCATACCGCCGGTACCTGACTTATTTTGAGTATCAGCCGCCAGGCGCTCAATCTCCGGGTCTATCCGCTCCACCCTGGGTATGAGGCGGGCGTCGGGGTGGCGCTGGGGGTCGGTGGTGTATAGCCCGGCAATATCGGTCAGCATCATCAGAAGGTCGGCGTCAATCAGGTTAGCCACCATAGCCGATAGGTTATCGTTATCACCGAACTTGGCTTCCTGAATCTCGTCCACGGCGACCACATCGTTCTCGTTGACGATACATAGCACGCGTAGCTCCAGCAGGCTCAACAGGGTATTACGGGTATTGAGGTAGCCAGACCTGTCGGAAAGGTCGGCTTTGGTCAGCAGAGCCTGGGCTACGGTAATATCGTACTGGCTGAAAAGTTTCTCGTAGACGTTCATCAAGCTGTTCTGTCCCACCGAAGCCAGTACCTGCCTGTAGGGAATGCCTTTTAGTCCTTTGGTCAGCCCCAGTTTGTGTCTGCCGGCGGCGATAGCCCCCGAGGAGACGATCAGCAGCTCCATTCCTTGCTGGTGCAGGCGGGCTAGCTGACTAGCCAAAATAGACATAATATCCTTATCCAGCTGGTTACTGCCGCCGGTGAGCAGGTTGGTGCCCAGCTTGATTACTATCCGGTGATAGGGTAAAGATGACTTAGCCATTTTAATAACCTGAGTAATTTTCCCCATTATAGCAAGCCAGAACGGGTTGGACAAGGAAAGAGTCTGTGCTAGAATATTACCTTAGGGCTAGTCGATTCCGGCTAGCCCTAAGGGCGTTTGGAGGGAGCTTTGGAGCTAACCGGTCTATTGCAGCTTGTTTCGGAGATGCCAGCCTATCGTCGGCTGGCGGCGGATTTGAGACAGAGGAAGGATAGTATCGGGGTGGTGCTTGACGCCGCCAAGCCTTACCTGGTAGCCGCACTGTACCGTGAACTCGGACTACCAGTGCTGGTAATAACCGCTCAGCCGGAAAACGGCAGAAGGCTTCAGGAGCAGATTTCAGCCTGGTGCGGCTCCGACCGGGTAAGGATTTTCCCGGAGCCAGACGCATTGCCCTACCAGCGTGTTGTCTCGGATGCCTCGACCGAGCTCGAGAGGATACAGGTGCTGTCAGCGTTTACCGTAAACAGGCTTAATGGCGAGATGCCTCTCATTGTCGTTTCGGCTTCGGCTCTAATGCAAAAGGTGGCCCCTTTCAGCGATTTCACCTCCGCCTGGCACACGGTGAGGCTGGGGATGGATGTCGAACCACGGCAACTGCTGCAACAGTGGCAGGCTATCGGTTACCGGAGAGAGGATATAGTTGAGGTGCAGGGCACGATGAGCCAGCGCGGTGGCATCCTTGATATCTATCCCCCGACCAGTGAACTGCCGGTCAGGCTTGAGTTCCTGGGCAACACCATAGATAGCCTTCGCCTCTTCGACCCGGAGAGCCAGCGCTCGCTCGAGGCGTTATCGGAAGTAGATATCGGGCCGGCGACGGAGTTGATAATGCCCCTTTCGGGCAGTAGAGCGGAGCCGGAAATGCTGATTGAGAGACAAATACCGGCTGACAGGCAATTATACGCCCCGTTGTTCAATAATGGTTGTATTTTAGACTATCTGCCGGAAGGAG
Organism: Dehalococcoidales bacterium; assembly: GCA_034431095.1. Lineage (GTDB taxonomy): Bacteria > Chloroflexota > Dehalococcoidia > Dehalococcoidales > W693 > W693. Next base: position 3,946 of record DAOUDM010000039.1, read on the forward strand.
CGCTCCTGATAATTGATGAACCGGATGGCATACGAAATGCGGTGGAGGCTCTGGATGCCGAAGCCAGCCAGCTATTCAGCGATAAGCTGGAGCGGGGAGAACTGCCGCGAAATTATCCCGTGCCGTATTTTACCTGGGGGGAGCTGGAGCCGAGGATAGCCAACCGCTTTAGTATAGCGTTGACTTCTTGGGAGCCTGCCGGGAAGGAAGAGATATATAAGCTCAAATTCACCCCTGCCCCCGGCTGTGCTGGGCAGTTAACCCTGTTTATTAAAAAGGCGAAGCAGTTATTGGGCCAGAGACACCGGCTGATACTGGTCAGCCATCAAGCCAGCCGGTTGTCGGAGCTGCTGGCTGAAGAAGATGTTATCGCCTCACCGGTTACAGAAGTGAAGCAGATACCGCCACCCGGCTCCCTGACGC
>DAOUDM010000040.1:0-22077 GCA_034431095.1 Dehalococcoidales bacterium
TAAATATGCTCTTCTATAATTAACAGTAGGGCTGGATACATTCTTTTCGGAATATTTAGCTTTATTAGGAAAGATTTGTCCCAGCAACTTTGCTTTTAAGAGCAGCTTTCTGCTTAGCCCGATACTCGGGGTCTTGCCACATTTTCTTGGTAGCAGCACTCAGCTTGGCTCGATACTCTGGGTCTTGCCGATAGCTCTTTCTTTCTGGCTTTGTTTCAATTGAAAAGTCCACATACTTCTTGGCAATGGCGCAGTATCCTTTAATCCGACCGTCCCATGCTACAGCTTCAACTTGCTGACCGCAAGCAGGACAGATAACGTTGAGTAGCTCCGTCTTCTCCAAGATCATATACCTCTCAATCTATTCAAAGCCCTCTTATAAAGTGGCAGAAGTTCACTAGCCGAACCCATTTGATAGATACTTTAAGCAGATGAGTGGTCATTGTCAATTGTGCACAGCCTAAGTTAACCACCGTAGGCTAAAATACTTATAGTTGCTACAATCGAGAGGGAGGAGGTATTGGCTGGGTCATAAGAGTACCCCCAAGCGTCTTCAAATCTGCTTAGCTGGTCTTAATACTATTCGCTTTTAGGCTGAGCAAGCCTTACCTTAACTGCTTTCGGACGACCATCACGTCCCTGGCCCTTCTCAAACTCCACTTCCTGCCCTTCGCTAAGGCTAGTAAATTCCACTCCCTCAATATCGTTGCGATGGAAGAAGAGGTCTTCTTCCTGCTCTGTCTTGATAAACCCATAACCACGGTCCATGAGCCGTCTGATTGTGCCCTTTAGCATATGACACCTCCCTTCAATGAATTTGGCTAGGCTTTAAAACTATTATACCTCTACTATCAAGATGGTGAAAAAGATTTTAGTTATTTATCTTCTACTAACTTATGATGAGTACTAGCTTGCATTTACACTCTACGGGAGCTCCTTCTCCCTTAGTGCTATAGCTAAGATGCCTGGCCCACCATGCACTCCCAACCCGGGTCCAAGCCTGGCTAATATTGTGCGCTCTTTAGGGAATATAGGACTCGTACGCTCAACAAGGGCTTGCGCTTCATCAGGTGTGGTGCTATGCAAAATAGCCAAATCCTGAATCTCTGTGGCATCCTTCACAAAATCCAGTAATCGGTCTATTCCCTTAGAACGCGTTCGGACCTGACCAGAGGGGACTAACTCTCCATCCCTTACTGTGAGCAGGGGCTTGACGTTTAATATCGATCCTACTAGCCCCTTCGCTTTTCCAACTCGCCCGCCCTTGACTAGATATTTTAGTGTATCGAAGAGGATGAGCAAATGTACGTTAGGAATAATCTTACCTAACTCATTCATTATCTGCTGAAGGCTCATACCGGACCCGGCCATTTTAGAAGCCTGTATAGCCATCAGCCCAACAGCGATTGATAGTGTCTGCGAATCGACTACCTCAATGGGGCATCGGTTACTCACCATTTTCTTGCCTTGTACCGCTGAGTTATAGGTACCGCTTAATTTGCTGGTGATATGAATGGAAATGATACCATCAGCTTCCTGGGATAGTTTATCGTAGACACTAGCGAAATCCTGCGGAGATGGCTGCGTCGTGTTGGGATGGACGGGGTCATGTAATAACCTTTGGTAAAACTCTTCTTCGCTGATATCTACCCGGTCACGGTAGACCTGTTCCCCGAACCGCAGATATACCGGCACCACTGTGATGTCCAGTTCCTCAGATAATATAGACGGCAGGTCAGCAGCACTGTCAGTGACAATCTTGATGGTCATTAGATAACCCCCCTTCTCAGCAATGACTATTAACGTACTCAGGCTGGATTATACCATACTAATCATGGTGTAAACATCGGGCACACTTAGCCAAGTTGTTATGCTTCTCTTTGAACCTGCTATAATTGAGTTCGAGGGAGGTTGGGCAAGGCATTATGTCTGAATATTCAGAAAATTTCTACATACGTTATGCAGAGCGATATGCAGAAGTCTCTCACCAACTACTGCAATCCATATATATTGAGTCATCGCACCCTAAGCTTACCAGCGACTTGGCGCTGATAGAACGCCTAAAGACTCTGGTTTCAGGGAAGCGTGGTCTTGATGCAGGTTGTGGTGCCGGAGCACGCGATGTCTATAACCTTTACTCGGATGGCTATGACATATTTGGCATAGACGCTGTAAAAGAGAACATTGATATAGCGATAAAACTCCATCCTGAGATTACCGATAGGCTGTCAGTTACCGATTTGAGGGAAAAGCTACCTTTTCCTGCTTCTTTTTTCGACTTCGTCATGTGCAACGCAGTTGTCCAGCACATCGAGCCTAGGCTGGTGGAGACGGTTACCTTGCCCGAGTTATGCCGGGTATTAAAACGGGATGGTGTTCTCCAGCTAATGTTTAAAAATGGCCGTGGCATGCTCAGTATTTTTGACAAAGACTATGGAACCGAACGTTCCTTCCAGCTCTACAATGAGCATGAATTATTGAGGCTCTTAGAGAACCTTGGCATGGAACTAATCGAAAACGAGTCAGACGACCAATTGGGTGGTCTCATGTTCTTCACTGATCCTAAGCACGCCCGCCACTGCGTGTTTTATATGCGCAAGCTCTGAGGTAATCTTGCTTTGCGGCTATACAATACATCAAAAACATTAGCTATCAGGGGGCGGTAGGATTAAAAAGAGTAATAAGGAGTATAGAAGGGAAGGCATGGATTACCACAATCCCCAATACCTCATTCCATAATCTCTGCAGTAGAATACCTTTTTCAATCAAGCTATAAAGCTCCTGTTCGACATCTCTACACTTTACCAGACAACTATGTTATCCCACCCGTCCGCTCCTTTTGTAAAGGGGAATACAAGACTTGCTAACATTTTTACTAACGAATTGCTCAGCACTAAGCAATATTAGACGTTGTTAGATGGTAGGCAACAAAGCTAATCAGTGAACAAAATGACACTGATTAGCACTGGTTATTACCAGATAGCATAATAGGTCTGTATCTTTTAATCAGGGTGTCACAGGTTCGAGACCTGTACGGCCTACGCTTAACCCCATGCCCCTTTGCTGATATTGTTTATATGCCCAGCCTATCGCGAATGTTGATAAAGGAAAGCAGGTTATCGCGGCCTACCATACCGACGATGTTACCGTCTTCAACCACCGGCAGTTGATTAACATCCTGCTCCGTTAAAATCTTGAGGACGCTGGCGAGGTCGTCGTCAGGCCGCACCCTCTTGATTTTATCAAGAGGGGTCATTACTTCTGCCACTTTTTTATCAGCCCATTGCCTGCGAGGGAAAGTCCTTATATTCTGCAGGGTAATCAACCCCTGCATACGGCTACCGGTAGCGACCACCAGACAGCGATTGCCGGAAGGCAGGATATACTCGTTAACCAGCTTGTCAATGGTGATGTCGGGCGGCACTGTAAGGCAGTCCTGGTTCATTATCTCTCTGACTGTGTAGACCTGTAGCATGTGCTGGAGGGCTACCTGCTGGTAGCTGCGTGCCGCCGCATTTATCAGGAACCAGCCGATGAAGGCAAGCCACAGCCCGTTGAACCAGAGACCGGAGAAGATAAGCCATATGCCGCCGAAGATGAAGGCGAAGCCTATCCCCCGGCCAACATTTGAAGCCCACTTGGTGGCGCGGCGCAGGTTTCCGCTTCGCCACCACAGTATAGACCGCAGCACGCGTCCCCCGTCCAGGGGGAAACCGGGGAGGAGGTTGAAACCGGCGAGTACCAGATTAATCCACCCCAGCCAGAAGGCTACTGCCGTCACCTCCTCGAACCTGGCGGGCAGTGCAAGCCAGATACCGATGAAGATGCCGCCCAGTACGATGCTGGTCAGCGGCCCGGCAAGGGCGATTCTCAGCTCGACCTTGGGCTCTTTGGGCTCCTCGCCTATCTGAGCCACCCCGCCGAAGATAAAGAGGGTTATGGATATAACCGGGATACCGGATGACCTGGCGACAATGCTGTGCATCATCTCGTGCGCCAGTACCGAGCTGAAGAATAGCAGGCTGGTCACAAAGCCGGCTATTATCGAGGTGGTAAGGCTCCAGTCCGGATAGGCAACGGGGAAGTAGCCGGTGGTCAGCGCCCAGGTTACCAGGGCAAAAATGAAAAACCAGGAGTAGTGCAGTATCAAGGAAATGCCGAATAGCCTGCCGATTGGTATACCGCCTCTTGGCATCTTGCCCTCCCTTATGCCGGGCCTTGAGTCTATCTCCTCTTCATACACCTGTCAATTTAGTGGATGTGATGTTGCCGTTCTCTAGCCGGTAAACAGGCTCCCGATTTGAAAGATAAGGGTGGCTACCAGCCAGGCGACTACAGTGGTGTAAAGGGCGGCGAAGCCAGCCCACTTCCAGGATGCGGTCTCGGAGCGGATGGTAGCGATAGTGGCGGCACAGGGCATATAGAGCAGGCAGAAGACCATAAAGCAAAAGGCGATGAGCGGCGTCCAGCCGAGCTGGGTGGCTATGGTACCGCCCAGTATCCCCCCTTCGACGGCGAAGATAGCGCCCATGGTGCCGACGACGACCTCCTTAGCCAGGAAGCCGAAGAGGAGGCTGGCCGCAGCCTGCCACTGGCCGAAGCCGGCGGGAGCCAGCAATGGAGCAAAAAAGCTGCCGATGTGGCCTAAATAGCTATCGGCGCTGGCGTACTCCACCCCCCAGGGCAGACTGCTAAGTAGCCAGACGACGACCACTAGGCCGAAGATAACGCCTCCCGCTTTAATCAGGAAGGCTTTGCCCCGTTGCCAGGTGTGTGCCATTACTCCGGTTATAGTCGGCAGACGGTAGGGGGGCAGCTCCATGACGAAGTGGCTGCTGGTTCCCCTGAAGGCGCTTTTGCGGAGTATCAGCGCCGCTATGAGAGCCACGACAATACCGATAAGGTACATGGAGAAGACCACCAGTCCCTGGTGTTGGGTGAAGAAAGCACCTGCCAGTAGTATGTAGATAGGTAGTCTGGCGCCGCAGGACATAAAAGGGGTTATCAGGATGGTGGTCAGGCGGTCCCTGGGGTTTTCTATGGTACGGCAGGCCATAACCCCCGAGATGTTACAGCCGAAGCCCAGCACCATCGGGATGAAAGAGCGCCCGTGAAGCCCGATTTTATGCATCACCTTGTCCGTGACGAAGGCGGCGCGTGCCATATAGCCGCAGTCCTCCAGGATGGAGATGGCGATGAACATGAGGAATATCGGGGGGATAAAGGTGAGCACGGCGCCGACACCACCGAGGACGCCGTTAGCCAGCAGTGAGCCCATCCATTCCGGAGAAATGCCGGTGGCAAAGCCACCCAGCCAGCCGAAAAAACGGCCTATCCATTCCATAAGCGGGTTGGAAAGGGCAAAAACGAACTGGAAGAGGCCGAACATTACTGCCAGGAGAAGCGGAATACCCAGCCAGCGATTTACCAGTACCCGGTCGATTTTATCGGATAAAGTGGGCTGCTCAACCGGGGGTTTTGTCAGCACATCCTTGAGCAGACCGCTAATAAAGCCGTATCGGGCATCGGCAATGATTGTCTCAGCATCATCTTGGTAGATGCTCTTCAGGTGTGCCAGGCTTTCGTCCTTGGCTTTCAGGACTTCTTCGCTAGACAACCTCTGCCTCTTGAAACTTCTTAAGTATTTCCTCATCCTCCTCGAGAAGCTTTATCGCCAGCCATCGTGGCGGGTATTTCTGGGAGAGGTGGCTCTTTGAGATAACCTCTTCTAGCCTGGAAATCTCGTTTTCTATCTCCTGACCGTAGTACATCTTGAAGGGGCTGTTGCCGGTGTTGCCCTCGGTTACCCTGACTATTTCCTGGAGCAGTTTGCCAGTCCCCTGTTTGCGGCTGGCCACTATGGGCACTACCGGGGCACCGGTCTCCTGGGCTAAAGCCTCGATATCAATCCGGTGGCCCTTGGCTTCAGCCATATCCATCATATTGAGGGCTATTATCAGGGGCGCTCCCATCTCCAGGATCTGGACGGTAAGGTAGAGGTTGCGCTCAAGGTTTGAGGCATCGACGATATCAACCACGGCGTCTGGATTCTGGTCGACGATAAAATTGCGGGCGATGACCTCGTCCGGGGCGTAGGCGGTAAGGCTATAAACGCCGGGCAGGTCAACCACCCTGATGCAATACCCCTGGTAGATGCGCCGTCCCTCTTTCCTCTCGACGGTAACCCCGGGCCAGTTGCCCACATGTTGGCGGGCTCCGGTCAGGTTGTTGAATACAGTCGTCTTGCCCGAGTTCGGGTTGCCAGCCAGGGCGATGGTTATTTCTTTCTGGGCCATGCTAGCCCTCTCTTACCAGAATATGATGGGTTATACCGCGGCCCAGAGCCAGCCGCGACCCCCTGAGCTCAATGATTACCGGGCCGTGTCTGTCCCTGCTGATGAGCTTTAGCTCAGTGCCGGGGGTAAGCCCCATATCAGCCAGCCTTCTTTGCATTCCTGGGCCACCCCGGAAACCGATTACCGTCATCAGCTTGCCGGGAGTGACCGCAAATAGTGGTATTTCCGTAACCTCTACCTCGATTCTGGAGGCTACTTCCTTGCGCAGTAAAAGGTCGTAGCCCTTAATCTTAATCTCGATGGGGTCTCCCAGTGGGGCGACCCTTTCCATCTCTATCTCGCTACCGGTCACCAGCCCCATATCCATAAGCCGCCGTCGGATGCTACCTCTAACGCCGATTCTTACCACCCGGCCTCTTTCACCGTTCTCGAGTTCACTCAGTAGCTTTACTGTCATCGGCGTCATTCCTTTCCCTTTTTACCTGCGCCGGGGAATTCTGTCTTCCCCCTTTTCCTCACCCTGGCATCGGACCATTATTTCTTTGCTCCTCCTGCCATGTTTCAGGTAATAGTTGAAGCCCTCGAGACGATCCGGCGTTCCCTGGGGGCAGTTCTTGGTGAATTTTATGAACTGGTCTAACCTCTCCAGGCTGGATGGGCTAAGGGAGTGCTCCATGCGGCAGGCGTCGTCTTCGGCTATCTTGGGGTCAACCTTGAGTATCTCGACCAGAAGGTAACGCAGGATTCTATGGCGGTGGTAGACATCTTGGGCTGCCTTGAGTCCCTCGGGGGTAAGCTCGACGGAGCCGTACCTCTTATGCACCACCAGCCCCTTCTGGGAGAGTTTGACCAGGGCTGAGGTGACACTGGGTTTCTTTACCCTGAGGAGTTTGCTGATGTTGGTCACCGTAGCCCTTTGATCTTCCTGGCTGAGCAGGGCGATGGCTTTGAGGTAATCTTCCATGCTGGCTGTCTGATGTGTTGCCGTCTCTTCCATTTCTGTTATCTTTGCCCCTGGATTGTTAGACTTGACTAACAATATTAAATGATTAGCTCCTCTTTGTCAAGTTTCCTGACAAAGAGGAGCGGAAGAGAGGCTTGGGGGCTATAAACTATAGGGTTAAGAATAGCTATTCGGTATAAACATTTATCTTTCCCTTGCCACCCTCGATATCTACTTCGAGGTCGCTCAGGGCTTCTACCAGTTGCTCGATGTCTTCTTCTCTGATGTTTTTGAGGTTGAAACCAATTCCCTTTTCTTTCAGGGCGGCATCAACCTTATCGGCGGCTTCATTGGGTATCAGAGAGGTCAGCTTGACGCCGGCGCGGACAAGTGCCAGGGGCACCCTTACATTGATACGCTTGAAATCGGCGTCAGCCTTGCCTTCGGTGCTCGGCTTCAACGTCACCCTTAGATATTTAGGTGTTTTCTTAGTTGCCGAGGCCGTCGCCGGCTCTTCTACCAGCTCCAGCAGTTTTACTGCCTCGTCTACGGTGATTTTATTTTCGGCAACCATTTCCAGGATTCGCTTTCTGTTTTCCGACATATTTTAACTCCTTATGTTTATTTGAAAGGTATTGTTTATCTAAAAGAAACAAAGAATGTTTCCTGCCTATTCTGGACATCGACCTCAAGCTCCCGGAGGGCACATATCACCCGGAAGAGATAGGGGATGGTGAAGAGCAGGGTTTTCCCCCAGCCAAAGGGCCAGAGGAGCAGCCAGGCGATAAGTGCCAGTATCTCCAGCGCCAAAGCCAGTACCAGTAAAAAAGGGTATAACAGGAAGATGGGGAGCCATAACCTCAGGCTTTTTTTATCGTTAAGTATGCGGAGCCTCATTATTAAGGGTGGCCGGTTCATTTAGATAACCTCCCTATGGCTTCTTCTGCCGTAATTTCTCCCCTTTCCAGTTTATCCAGCGTTTCCCCTGTTGTTTCCTCGGTCGTCTGGAGTGGCAGCACCTCGGCAAACTCCAGTTGTCTGGCGATGCGGTCGAGACGATTCTTAACCGTCGGGTAGCTGATGCCGAAGGTGCGCTCCATATCCTTGATGGAGCCGTGACACTCGATGAAGGCGGCAGTGAAAACCTGGTCTTCAAAGGAAAGACGAGCAAGATAAGGCAGTTCAAAACTGCCTTCTATGGCGATATCTTTGTCAACCAGTCGTACACGTTCCACAGTGATAGGCAAGCCTTTGGTCATCGCCGTCAGCTCGTGCCAGTCTTTTACCATATGCCCAATTCCTCCTTATAATTAATATATTTAACTGGTAACTTAATAAAGTTAAGTAATACTACCATATAATATTAATATTATCAATACCTTTATTAAAATAATTAAAAAATATTACATATACCGATTGAGATAGAAGAAAAAGGGGAAATTTGGATTTTAGCTGTTTATTGCATAGCTTGTTGGCTGAATAATGGGCGGATAAGCCTAATCTACACGTTGAAACGACTCGGCGATTGCGACCATTTCCTTGGCTGTTATCCAATCTTCAGGGTATAGCATAATAGCCCGTATCATAACACCGATCGTCTCGTTTGTGGATAACTCAAAGTCAAAGAACAAAGAGAGGTACATATCATAGTCCCAGCTGGGGACATATGCGGCTAAGGCTTCGGGGTCGGGGTTTAACAGATATTGCAGGCTCTCAGCAGACCAGCTCCCCCGCACTATGTAAGCAGCCTTTCCGTTCACCTTTACTTCGGAAACTGCATCATCGGGGCGCTGCCAGTCCAGACCCAGGTGCTCAAATAAGAAGTTGTCCTTACCCGATGGTGAAAAGCTCTGGGGATAATGAATAAAGACATTGTGGGGAGCATAGTTTTCATATCTCGAGTAAAAAAGAATTGCATAGGGTTCTCCTAGTGGCATAACAACCAGGTCATCTGGTTTTATGGTATTTGTTCCAGACCCGCTAACATCATATTGGTCAAACTCAAATCCCTCCGGCATGGAAGCTGGGGCAAGGCTGTAACCTAGCGCCTCAGTTACATCATCCAGGTTGGGAATAGTTACCGCCACCAGCGCTGGACCGCAGGCAGTGCTGAGCAATAAAAGTGTAGCCAGTAATGCTAAAACTATGGCTTTCATAAAAACACTATCCCAATCTCCATTATAACCCCTGCTGTCAATGGTTTCATTCTCTTTTATTTGAGGTAGTTTACAACCAAGTTAGAACGTTACCCTGTCAATATCTAGCCTCAGGGTTGACTTTGGTTTAATTCATTACCTATAATTATCATCGTAGTTGACATTTAACGGTAAATCTGCAACAATGGTGCCCGAGTGGCGCAATGGTAGCGCAACCGACTTGTAATCGGTAGGTTAGTGGGTTCGAGTCCCCTCTCGGGCTGAGCCTGCTAATTTTTATGCGGTGCGGGGAGGGGTGCCGGAGTGGTTAATCGGAGCAGACTGTAAATCTGCCGCCTGGAAGGGCTACACAGGTTCGAATCCTGTCCCCTCCACCACAACCATAGCAATATAATATTGACTGGACTAAGGCTATATGAAAGGGTATAATCTGGGATACTTGCCCACATAGCTCAGTTGGTAGAGCACGTTCTTGGTAAGAACGGGGTCATCAGTTCGAATCTGATTGTGGGCTGAAATACAAGGGGGTCAAAATGGCAAAAAAGAAGTTTGAGAGAACCAAACCACACTGCAATGTGGGCACCATCGGGCATGTTGACCATGGCAAGACAACGTTGACTTCGGCGATTACGGCGGTATTATCCAAGAGCGGAGGAACCGAGTTCCGCTCGTTTGATAGCATTGATAACGCTCCGGAGGAGAAAGCCAGGGGCTTGACTATCGCTATCGCCCATATTGAATATGAGACGGAGAAGCGTCATTATGCTCACATTGATTGTCCTGGGCATGCCGACTTCATTAAAAATATGATAACAGGAGCCGCCCAGATGGATGGAGCCATACTGGTGGTCAGCGCCCCGGACGGTCCCATGCCTCAGACCAGAGAGCATGTCCTGCTGGCACGGCAGGTAGAGGTTCCCTCTATGTTGGTCGCTCTCAATAAAGTAGATATGATGGAAGACGAAGAGCTTCTGGAGCTGGTGGAGATGGAGGTGAGGGATCTACTGAGCAAGTATAACTTCCCGGGTGATGAAGTGCCCATAGTGAGGGTAAGTGCCCTCAAAGCGCTGGAGTGTGGTTGTGGTAAGCGAGAATGCCAGTGGTGTGGCCCCATACTTAAGCTGATGGATGAAGTGGATAGATATATCCCGGTGCCACCACGGCCTAAAGACCAACCCTTCCTGATGTCTGTAGAGGATGTATTCAGCATCAAGGGAAGAGGTACCGTGCCTACGGGAAGGGTTGAAAGGGGGGTTATCTATCCTGGTGACGAGGTCGAGATTGTTGGCTTGCACCATGAGCCGCGCAAGGTAGTCGCCACCAGTCTGGAGATGTTCCACAAGACACTGGACAATGCTGAGCCGGGAGATGCTGTCGGCGTGTTGCTGAGGGGTGTTGAGCGAGAGGATGTTGAGCGAGGCCAGGTGCTGGCGGAGCCAGGTACTATCAAGCCGCATACCTATGCCGAAGCTGAGGTTTATGTTCTGTCCAAGGAAGAGGGGGGTCGGCACACTCCGTTCTTTAATGGCTATAGGCCCCAGTTCTATATCAGGACCACCGATGTTACCGGCGCCATTGAACTGCCGGAAGGGGTGGAGATGGTTATGCCCGGCGATAATACCAAGATGAAGATAAAGCTTATCTACCCGGTCGCCCTGGAGAAGGGATTGAGGTTTGCCATTAGAGAAGGGGGCAAGACCGTCGGTGCTGGAGCCTTTTCCAAGATTTTAGAGTAGTATGGCCAAGAAGACTGGAGCCAGGGTTATAATTCATCTTGCCTGCACCGAGTGTAAGGAGAGAACGTATACCACTACCAAGAACAAGAGGAATGACACCCAGCGGTTAGAGCTGAAAAAGTATTGCCCTCGTTGCCGTGCTTATAACCTCCACAGGGAGGTTAAGTAATACGGCACAATCGGGGGATGTTATGGGATACCTCACATGGTAAATCCGGCGACAAAAAAAGGCCCCAGATTTAGATTTATTGGCGAGACTATTGCCGAGCTTAAGAAGGTGGTCTGGCTTTCTCGGCGGGAGGCAGTGTATCTGACGGCTCTGGTGCTGGTGGTCGCTGTTGCGGTAGGTATTGTACTGGGAGCAATCGATTATTTCTTTAGCTTCCTTGTCGATAAACTGATTATCGGTGGGTAAAGCTGCGGGGGAGAGTTATTGAATAGTTCGACTCAAGCGAGGGTGTCAGTGGCTGGAGAACAAAAAAACTGGTATGTTGTTCATACCTACTCGGGATATGAGGAGCGGGTCAGGAAAAATCTTGAACAGCGTATCAAGTCTATGGATTCTGCCGGGGATATCCTTGAGGTGGTTATACCTACCGAGGATGAGATTGAGGTTAAAAACGGGCAGCGGCGCACGGTAACCAAGAAGATATTGCCCGGCTACATACTGGTTCAGATGAAAATGAACGACCAGAGCTGGAGCATCGTGCGTAATACGCCCGGGGTCACCGGTTTCGTGAGCGGTGGCAACAAGCCGATACCGTTGCAGGAAGAAGAGGTCAGCCAGATCATGAAACAGATGGAGGCTGAGGCGCCGAGGGTCAGGGTCGGCTTTCGGCAGGGGCAGAGTATCCGTGTCATTGACGGTCCTTTTATTGATTTTATAGGCACGGTAGATGAGATAGACGCTGAGAAAGGCAAGGTAAAGGTATTGCTGTCACTCTTCGGGCGTGAAACGCCGGTTAAGCTCGACTTCCTGCAGGTGGAGAAGCTCTAGGTTTGTTATATAGATTACTTCTGGGAGATATAAATGGCTAAGAAGGTAAAGGCGATAGTTAAACTGCATATTCCAGCCGGGCAGGCGAACCCGGCACCCCCGGTGGGCCCGGCTCTGGGCCAGCAGGGGATTAATATTATGGGCTTCTGCAAGGAGTTCAATGAGCGCACGGTGAAACAGACCGGCTCTGTAATACCGGTTGTGATAACCGTATACGTCGACCGCTCGTTCTCCTTTATTACCAAGACACCGCTAGCTACTGACTTATTAAAGAAAGCGCTGGGCGTGGAAAAGGGAGCCGGTGCCGTGGGGCATGACGAACCTATGGTGCTATCGCGAGATAAGCTCCGCGAGATAGCCCAGCTCAAGGCTAAAGACCTGAATGCTAAAGATGTCGAAGGTGCCGAGCGGATAATCGCCGGCACCGCTCGGAGTATGGGCATTAGGATAGAGTAGAAGATGACGGAAAGAGGCAAAAACTATAAAGAAACGGTTAAGCTACTGGATAGGGAAAAGGCCTATCTGCCCCAGGAGGCGATTGAGTTAGCCAAGAAGGCGGCTCACGCCAAGTTTGACGAGACGATTGAGCTTCACCTGCGGATGGGTGTCGACCCGCGGAATGCCAGCCAGCAGGTACGCGGCGTTACCCTTCTGCCACACGGATTGGGGAAGAAGGTGCGAATCTTGGTCTTTGCCCAGGGTGAGGCGGAAAGGATTGCCCAAACAGCCGGCGCCGATATCGTTGGCGGCGATGAGTTGGTCAAGAAGGTGGAGGGTGGCTGGCTGGAGTTCGATACGGCCATAGCTACTCCGGAAATGATGGGCAAGGTGGGCAAGCTGGGTAAGGTTCTGGGGAGAAGGGGCCTGATGCCCAATCCCAAGTCGGGCACCGTTGTCGCCGCCGAGGACCTGCCCCGGGTAATAAACGATGCCGGCAAGGGCAGGGTGGAGTTCAAGCTGGACCGGACGGCTATTATACATCTGCCACTGGGTAAAATCAGTTTCGAGGATGATAAGATAATGGAGAACCTGATGGCGGTGATAGAGGCGGTGGTAAGAGCCAAACCAAGTGGTGCCAAGGGGCAGTATATAAAGAGCGCCTTTCTGACGACCACGATGGGTCCGGGAATAAAACTTGACCTCAAGACGACCACCGCTATGGCTGCCTCTTAGGGAAAGAAGAGAAGCAGAATATTTAAAAACTGAATAGGTTGCTGGTTTCGGTGTTATCCGGAGATAGCGGGTGCCGATTGAGGCTTAATCGTCATGCCTGCCGAGGATAAAAGACCTGGAGTGAGCTTATCGGGTCGAGTCCTTGTGCCGCAGGCACAGGGACTTTTTAATATATAGTATCACGGGATTAAGGAGGTGTAAGTATGTCTCGAGAACAGAAGATACGAATCGTTGATGAACTGAAGGAAGTCATCACTGGATGCAGTGCAGCTGTCCTGACGGACTATCAGGGGCTGTCAGCGTCCGAGCTGACTGTATTGCGTCGTAAGCTCAGAGAGTTGAACGTTGAATATCGGGTGGTTAAAAATACCCTGGCCCGTTTCGCCGCCGAAAAGGCGGACAAGGACTTCTTGGTCGGCTCATTTGAGGGCCCGATAGCCATCGCTTTTGGCTACGGTGATGTGGCTGAGCCAGCCCGGGCGATAAACGACTACATCAAAGGCTCTGATTCACCCCTGAATATAAAGGGTGGATTTTTAGGTGATAGACTGCTTACCGCTGACGAGGTTGGCAGGCTGGCTAAACTGCCACCCCGGGAGGTATTGATAGCCCAGGTCTTGGCCGGGATGCAGGCCCCTATCACCAATCTGGTCAGTTGTCTTTCCAGCCCGTTAAGGGGTTTTATGGGAGTATTACAATCTAGGATTAAACAATTGGAGGAAAAATAGGATGCCAGAAAAAGAAACAGCGACCAACGAAGAAACCGGTGAAGTGACCGCCAAGGAGAAATCACCGGCGCCGGCAAAAAAAGAGGAAGCCAAAGCAAAAGGGGCCAAGAAGGGAGCGGCCGTGGAAGAGATTATAACAGCCATCAAGAAAATGAACGTCCTTGAGTTGTCAGATCTGGTAAAAGCCCTGGAAGACGAGTTTGGCGTCACGGCGGCGGCTCCGGTGGTAGTGGCGGCACCAGCTGAAGCGGCGGCACCGGCGGCTGAAGAAGAGAAGACGGAATTTGATGTTATCTTGAAAGAGATCGGCGCTAACAAGATTAATGTCATCAGAGCGGTGCGTGAGCTGACCGTGCTGGGGCTGAAGGAGTCCAAGGACTTGGTGGAATCCGCCCCCAAAGCGGTCAAGGAAGGGGTCAGCAAGGACGAAGCGGCGACGGCAAAAGCCAAGCTGGAGGCGGCCGGGGCTACCGCCGAGGTTAAATAAAAGCCATAGGCTTGAAAACGTCGCCTGAAACCGATATAGTTATTGCCGAAAAACACTCCGGCATGGAGGGGTTTGGCTATGCCACATATGGACTTATGGGTACTGATGGGGTTGGGTGGTCTGTTTATCGTGCTGGGAGTGGCGGCTCTGTTCTGGGGCAGGGGAGAGGAAAAAGAATACTATAAAGCCATTTCGAGCCGCACCGATGTGCGGGAATACATGGAGCGCACCCCGGAAAGGCCCGAGCCCGGAGGCTTGAAAATAGGCGGCGTTATAGCCGTTGTCGTTGGTCTAGTCATGCTTATTATCGGGGGTGCTTTCTGGCTCTGGGGCTAGGGAGTAGGCGGCGAGTCTCCTGAGTCAGATAACTTGCCCTTTGGCGACCCCTTGGTATCTATCTCGGTGGGGGACACCATTCCGCTGGATATGACCATCTGCATAGCTTCATCAACTGTTATATTGCTTCGGATAACCTTGTCTTCAGTGACCATTTCAAAGTAGCCTGATGTGGGTATAGGTGCCGTTGGAATATATATCATGAGCAGCTTCTGGCCCGATTTATCCTTTACTTCATTGGTAACAAAGGCTATGGTCTTCATCCCATCCCTGGGGAATTCTACCAGTACCACCTCCCTGAAGGCAGCCTTGTTTAGCCCGGTCCCGGAGAGCCCGGCCACGACCTGTTTGGAGCCGCTATAGAGCTGTTTAAGCACCGGCACCCTCGCCAGTATGGACTCGCCGAAGCGAATGACTCTTTTGCCAATAAAATTGCTGGCGATGACCCCGGTGATATATATCAAGACCAGGGAAATGGCAAAGCCCAGGCCGGTAATCTCTTGGCCGAATGTAGCTTTGATTATTGGCTGCAGGAGGCTGTCAATAGTGGAAAAAAACCAGTACAAAATCAGAATGACAATGCCTATAGGTACCACAACCAAGAGGCCAGCCAGGAAATGTTTCCTCAGGGTTCTTAGGAGCCAGTGCCCGGTTGACTCACCTTTTTTCTTCATTGTGCCTCACTTTCTGGTTAAACCATCCGCCTCGGTCGGTACTGGATGGCTTCGGCTATTTGGTTTGCCTTAATTATATCACTACTATCCAGGTCGGCGATGGTGCGTGCCAGTTTCAGTATGCGGTGAAAAGCCCGGGCGGAGAGGTGAAGCTGTTTCATAGCCGTCTTAAGTAGGCTCTGGGCATCTTCTTCCGTCTGGCAGAAGTCCCTGACCTCGGTGGGCATCATTTCGGCGTTACAGGTTAGCTTGGTGCCGTTGAAGCGCTCCAGTTGTCGCTGGCGGGCGGCGGTAACACGGGCTCGAACCTTCTCCGATCGCTCCCCGAGACTGTCATCGGAAAGCTTTTCATATTCGATATGAGGTACCTCAGCAAATATATCGACCCGGTCGAGAAAGGGCCCGCTGATGCGTTTCTGGTAGCGTGATACCAGCCCGGGAGGGCAGGTGCACTGCCGGAAAGGGTCATTGTAGTAGCCACAGGGGCAGGGGTTCATTGCCCCCACCAGCATAAAGTTAGCCGGGAAGGTGACGCTCCCTTTAGCCCGGCTGATGGTGACCACCTTATCCTCGAGGGGCTGGCGTAATACCTCAAGCAACGAGTGACCGAACTCGGGTAGCTCGTCAAGGAAGAGCACCCCCCGGTGGCTCAGGCTAATTTCACCCGGTTTAGGCCATTGCCCCCCGCCGACCAGACCGGCGTTGGACAGGGTATAGTGGGGGGAACGAAAGGGTCGCTGACGCAAGAGGGGGGTATCCGGTGGCAAGAGACCGCTGGCGCTGTAAATCTTGGTTACCTCCAGGGCTTCCGCGTTGGTCATCGGTGGCAGTATTGATGGCAGGGAGCGTGCCAGTAAAGTTTTACCGCTCCCTGGGGGGCCACACATTACCATGTTATGACCGCCGGCAGCAGCGACTTCTAAAGCACGTTTGATATGTTCCTGCCCCTTAATGTAGGCTAAATCAACGGTAGGCCTTTCCGGGGGGGCGTCTTTTTCAAATTCGTGTGGCTCATACTCAGGGGGTGGTATTTCGCCGCGTAGATAGCTGGTTAACTGAGCCAGTGAAGAGAAGGGGATGATTTTAGTACCTTCTACAAGTGACGCCTCCATGGCATCGGCATTAGGCACGATGATTTTAGTAAGCCCCTTCTGGTGTGCCATAGCCACCATGGGAAGAATACCATTGGTATGGCGGAGACTGCCGTCCAGGGACAGCTCACCGAGGAGGAGGGTCTGAGAGACGTCGGCGGTTAACTGCTCCGAGCTGATAAGGATGCCGATGGCGATGGGCAGGTCGTAGGCCGGGCCGGCTTTCTTAAGGTCGGCCGGCGCCAGGTTGACGATGATACGCTTGGTGGGGAAGGCGTAGCCGGAGTTGCGAATGGCGGCACGGACCCGTTCCTTGGCTTCCTGGACAGCGGCATCGGGTAGACCGACAAGGGTGAATGAGGGCAAGCCGGGAGAAATATCTACCTCAACCTCAACGATGGCACCTTCCAGCCCGATAAGGGCACAGCTCGTTACCTTGGCTAGCATAATAACATTCCGCTCACTATGTTAGCGTGAAGCCTGGCGGGTGTCAATTGGGATGTGAAATAGCATCTTATCGGGTAGAGGTATTGCAAATTAAGCCTGTTTGTGCTATTCTGGAAGCAGCAGAAGAAGATGATGTATTGGAGTGGGCTCAAACCCACTTTTTTATTGTTTGGTAACAATAAAAATGGAGGTCTGGTTCTGGGATGAAGAGCGACTTTGTGCTAGCCATAACCCAGCTATCGGCTGAGAAGAATCTGCCCCGGGAGGTAGTACTGGGGGCGGTGGAGGCAGCGCTGGAATCGGCTTACCGAAGGGATAACTTCGCTCCCAATCAAGAAGTATCGGTTAAGATTGACCCTGCCAACGGCAGGGTCCAGGTGTGGGCGGCGAAAACAGTAGTCGAACAGCCCCAGGACCTCCGCTGTGAGATAACACTGGATGCGGCTCGTAAAATCAAGCCGGATATCGAGATGGGTGATATCGTCACGGTAGAGGCGACGCCGCGCAATGCAGGGCGTATTGCCGCCCAGACGGCAAAACAGGTTATCCTGCAACGGCTTCATGAGGCGGAGCACAGCGCTATTTATGAGGAGTATGCCGATAAAGAAGGGGATATCATCGCCGGAGTGGTGCGGCGCATTGAAGCCCGGCAGGTATTTGTTGATTTGGGCAGGACGGAGGCGGTGATGCCGACGGCGGAACAGCCGCCTAATGAGAGGTACCGGGTGGGGCAGAGGCTCAAGGTTTATCTTGTGGAGGTGGTTCAATCACCCAGGGGGCCGGTGCTGGTGGTATCACGCTCCCACCCCAGCCTGTTGCGTCGGCTCTTCGAGCTTGAGGTGCCCGAGATATACAACGGGACTGTGGAGATAAAGTCTGTAGCCCGGGAGGCCGGTTACCGCAGTAAAGTAGCCGTAACGACGCGCCAGGAGGGGATTGACCCGGTCGGCTGTTGCGTCGGTCTTCGTGGCATCAGGATACAGAATATTGTCAATGAGTTAAACGGTGAGAAGATTGATGTCGTTAGCTGGAACCCGGATGTTGCCGTCTTTATAACCAATGCACTTAGCCCGGCACAGGTGGTAGATGTCAGGCTGGATAAAGAGGAAGAGTCGGCGGTGGCGGTTATCCCCGATAGGCAGCTGTCTCTAGCCATCGGTAAAGGGGGGCAGAATGTAAGGCTGGCGGTGAAGCTCACTGGCTGGCGAATTGACATAAAGAGCGTCTCCGAGATTGAGGAAGAGGTGGCGGAGGTTGCCCAAGATGAAGAGGCTGTAGAAGTCGTAGAAGAAACCGAAGAGGAAGCGGTTGCCAGGGAACCAACACTGGTTTCGGCGGGCGTATCGGAAACGGCGGGTGAAGTAATAACGCTGCCGAAGGTGGCGGTGGAAACAGCAGAAAAGCAGAAGCTAAGGTTTGGTGAGGATATAATGCCGCCAGCGCCACCCAAGCCGGAGGCGAAACAAAAGAAGAAGAAAAAGAAGACTGCCCGGGACAAGAAGGGTGCGGAGGATGGTATCCGGCTGAAAAAGAAGCGGCGGGAAGTTGAAGTATACGAAGATGAAGAAGACGAAGAGCATTGATAAGCACCTTCCCCAGCGGACCTGCGTTGCCTGCCGAGTGGTCAAGGACAAGCGGGAGCTGGTCCGCCTGGTGCGTGTTGACGATGGTGTCGTGGAGGTTGATGGTAGTGGCAAGAAGGCAGGGCGGGGTGCTTATCTCTGCCGGGGGCAGGATTGCTGGCAGGAAGGGCTAAAGGGTGGTCGCCTGGAGCATGCTCTGCGTACCACTCTGAGCCGTGAGAATAGAGAACAGCTTGTTGAGTATGGAAAGAGCTTATCAGGGGGTTAGCCGGTGGCTGAGAAAGAAAAGCAGAATTATACAGATGAATCAATGAAAGAAGGAGCTGACGAAGGTTCTTCGTCAGAGAATATGACCAAGGTCGAGATTCCCGGCACCATAAGCGTCCGGCAATTAGCCGAACTGGTTGATATAAGCGCCATTAATGTTATCAAGCAACTGATGAGAAGCGGCATCATGGCTAATATCAATCAGGTTATAGACTATGAGGTGGCGGCATCGGTAGCTGGCGAGTTTGGCTATGAAGCACACCCACGACCACTGACGGCTCGGAGCCAGTCCAGTGTTATCAGCGAGATTAAGAAGCAACAGCTCTTGAGTGAAGGGTCGGTCAATCTGAAGCCACGGCCAGCAGTAGTTACCATAATGGGGCATGTTGACCATGGCAAGACCCGGCTTCTCGATGCCATCAGGCAGGCCAACGTTATGGATACCGAAGCCGGCGGCATTACCCAGCATATCGGTGCCTACCAGGTAGAAATAGACGGGAAGAAGGTTACCTTTCTGGATACACCGGGCCACGAAGCCTTTACCGCTATGCGGGCTCGTGGGGCACAGGTGACCGATATCACCGTTCTGGTGGTGGCGGCTGATGATGGCGTCATGCCGCAAACCCGGGAAGCTATAGATCACGCCCGGGCGGCTGGGGTGCCGATTGTAGTGGCTATCAACAAGATTGATAAGCCCGATGCCAACCCGGAGCGGGCTAAACAACAGTTGGCTGATGCCGGTCTGGTCGTTGAGGAGTGGGGAGGCGATGTTGTCTGTGTCCTGACATCAGCCAAGAGCAAAATAGGTATCCCCGAGCTACTGGAGAATATTCTACTGGTAGCCGAGCTGGAAAACCTTAGAGCCGACCCCTCTCAGCTAGCCAAGGGGGTGGTTATTGAAGCCAGGCTGGAAAAGACCAAGGGGCCGCTGGCTACGGTGCTGGTTCACGACGGGACGCTGAGGCTGGGCGATATGGTGGTGGTAGGCACCACCTGGGGTCGGGTAAAGGCGATGTTCAACGATACCGGCAAGCAGGTAAGAAAAGCCAGGCCATCATCGCCAATTGTCGTTCTCGGTTTGCATAGTGTGCCTCAGGTAGGGGATGCCCTGACTGCCGTTACTGGTGAACGCAATGCGAGGAATCTGGTGCAGAAGCATCAGCAAGAAGCACAGCAGGCGCCGAAAGTGGTCAGCCTTGCCAACCTCTTTGACCAGATAAGCGCCGGTAAGGTTAAGGAGCTTGATATAATCCTCAAGGTTGATGTCCAGGGCAGCCTGGAGCCGATTGGGACATCACTGGAGAGGCTGGCGACAGACGAGGTCCAGGTGAAGATTATCCATAGCGGCAGCGGCAATGTTACCGAGAGCGACGTAATGCTGGCCGTTGCTTCCAAGGGACTGGTCATCGCTTTTAATACCAAGATTGAGGCTGGAGCCCAGCGGCTAGCCGAAGCCGAGGGTATAGACATCCGGAGCTATAACGTGATTTATGACCTGGTTGGCGATGTTGAGAAAGCCCTCAAGGGTATGCTAACACCCGAGTATGTTGATGTTATTGAAGGGCGGGCTGAAGTAAGGGTTATCTTCCCGGCAGCCAAGCGGAATAAGATAGCCGGTGTTTATGTAACCGAAGGCAAGGTAAGCCGCGGCGCAGCGGTACGGGTGCGGCGTAACGAGCAGGTAGTATCGGAGTCTTCGCTTAACAGCCTGCGGCGTTTTAAGGATGATGTTAAAGAGGTGTCCGCCGGCTATGAGTGCGGCGTGGGCATCAAGGATTATAGTGATTATAAGGTTGGTGATATACTGGAATTCTTCAGGAGAGAGAAGGCCGGCTAGAGGATGGCACATCGTATTGAACGGGTGAATAGTCTTATTCGCCAGGAAATAAGCGATTTAATTCAGCATCAGGCAAAAGACCCCAGGCTCAGCGGTCTGGTATCCATCACCGAGGTTGACACCTCGGCTGACCTGAAATACGCCAGGGTTTTTGTCAGCGGTATGTGTGACCAGGAAGAAAGGGAGGAGACCCTGAACGTACTGGTTGCCGCATCGGGGTTCTTGCGAAACGAGCTGGCACGGCGTTTACGACTGCGCCATATCCCCGAGCTCGACTTCCGCTGGGACGATTCTATAGAAAAAGGGGCTCATATTCTGGAGCTTATCGACCGGGTGGCCGGTGACGAAGAACGGGAATAGCCGTGGACGGCATCTTAAATATCAATAAACCACAGGGCAGGACATCATTCAGCGTGGTGTCTCTGGTCAGGCGGCTTAGCCGAGAGCGGCGCGTCGGTCATGCCGGCACCCTTGATGCCATGGCTGGCGGTGTTTTGCCGGTCTGCCTGGGGCAGGGGACGCGGGTTGTCGAGTTTCTTATGGACGCTAGCAAAGTATATCGAGCCCGTATCAGGCTGGGCATCGCCACAGATACCTACGATGCCACCGGTAAGATAATCCAGAAAGGGGATGCCTCCGGTATCAGCCGTGAACAACTCGGGTCAGCCCTGGATACCTTCTGTGGTTCCATTATGCAGACGCCGCCGATGTACAGCGCCCTGAAATACCGTGGCCAGCGGCTCTACAAGCTTGCCCGAGCGGGCATAACGGTTGACCGGAAAAGCCGTCTGGTGATGGTCTACCGCATCGAGCTGGTGGACTTCGAGCCGCCGGTGGCTACTGTAGAGGTGGAGTGTGCCCGGGGAACATATATCCGCTCGCTGGCTCACGATTTGGGCCAGCTACTGGGCTGTGGTGCCCATCTTGAGTATCTGGTTCGTCTCAAATATGGCCCCTTTGATATAAAAGATGCCGTTTCCTTAACCCAGCTTGAGGAAGCAGTTGGCGATAACTCCTGGCAGAAACTGGCCTATCCGATAGATATAGTGTTAAACCACTGGTCGTCCGTGGTCGTCGGCGATGAACAGGAGCGGATGATAAAGAACGGTGGTGGTGTGGTTATGGAGGACGGAATAACTGGGGTTGATGGTGAAAGCAGGTGTCGCGCCTACAACCAGGACGGTTGTTTTATAGCCATCCTTCACTTCGACCCAGAGAGAAGGCAGTGGCAACCGGAGAAGGTATTTGTCTAGCCGCTTCGGCTTATCTGGCGGCGAAGTGGCTGTTGCCCTTGACAACTGGCCTATAAAGTAGCTATAGTTCAAG
>DAOUDM010000041.1:0-7858 GCA_034431095.1 Dehalococcoidales bacterium
GTCCATGCTATCGATGAGCTCGTCGGTGGTCGTCAGCTTGGTGTCTTTACCGGAGTAGAGGATGGCGAAGCACGGGTCGCTGTCGATGTACTTGCTGCGGTTTTTCTTTATCTGCGGCGGGAAGACATGGGTATGAAAATCGATAATCATAGCTAAATGATAGCAGAATGCCCGTAATGCTTCAAATACGGTGGCTTGACTATGGGGCAAGTGGTAATAGCTAGGCCTGCCTTAAGTAGCGGATGATTTCCCCCAGTTTGGGTGTCTTACCATGCATAAGCAGAAACGTGCGGAATATCTTGGCTGCCAGCACCAGCAGACCGAGAATGGTGGCTACCATCAGTATCATGCTGACTGCAAGCTGCCATATCGGGATATCGGTTAAGCCCATCCTCAGCATTACCGTTATCGGGGCGGTAAAAGGAAAAATGGTTAGGACCTGGGCAATCACATTATTGGGATTCTCCATAATAAATGCAACCATCCAGAAAGGAATTACCGCCGGTAAGATGAACACCATTGATAGCTGCTGGCTTTCGCGGGCGGTAGCGCCTATAGAGCCAGCTCCGGCCATGACGACGGCAAAGAGCAGGTAGCCGAGGATAAAATAGATAACGCCGAGCACCAGGAAATCGGCCGGTATCTGTAACGAGCTCAACATGCCGCCAATAGTCGAGGACGCCATCCCCGCCAGAAACCTGGCTGATATTAACCAGACGAGTATCTGCAGCAGCCCGGCGGCACCGAGCCCAAACACCTTACCGGTAATCAACTGCCTGGGAGATACCGATGACAGCAGGATTTCCATTACACGGTTCTCTTTTTCCTCCCCCAATCCCTGCAGCAGGAAACCGGAAGAAGTAAAGATAGCCATTATCAGCAGGATGCTGAAGATATAGGGCACGATGAAAGCGGAGAAGCCGCCCTGCTCCGGGGAGACCTGGCCGCTTTCATCCAGGGTTATGCTGTTGAGTGCCAGGGGGTATTGCACCCGCTCTACCACCTGGCTATCGGTTTCTTCTGTCAGCAGGTTGCTGACGAGGAAGTTCTTTATCGCCTGCCAGACGGCGTCCGGCGGCTCCAGCTCCCTTTCCAGCGTATACCGGGTAACGACACCGCTGGTTAGATAGTCCTGGGGTATGATGAAATACTGGTCTATATCTCCGGCCAATAGTGACTTGGTGGCTTTATCCTCATTTACCTGGGGCACAAGGGTGACATCTAGCTGGCTGGTGTAGTCGTCAAAGCCTCCCACCTGGTCGACATAGCCGATTTCTATCACCTCCGCCACCGGCGGTCCGCCCATATCCTGGATTACCTGGAAGCCCACTATAGCCAGCAGGGCTATCAGGGGGAAAGCAACGGTCATTATGATAAAAGACCTTCGTTTCAGCGTCTTGGAGAACTCGTGCTTCAGTATAATCAGCGTCTTATTCATTGTCTTCCCCGGCTACCTGGATGAATATCTGGTGAAGGGTCGGTGTGGTTACCTCGAAGCGGTTGACGGCAATCCCCTGGTTTACTATCTGCTTCAGCACCTGCTGGGGTGGAGTCTTGCCGTCCAGAAACAGCTCTATGTATTTGCCTTCCTGCCGGCTGTTTACCACCCCGTCCAGCTCGCCGAGCTTGCCCTCGATACCGACCAGGACGGAGTTATTGCGGTATTTATTCTTGATATCGGCTAGCTTGCCGTAGAGGACGCTGCGGCCCCGGTTTATCATCAGTATCCGGTCGCAGAGCTCCTCCACCTGGTTCATCTGGTGGGTGCTCAGGATAAACGCCTTGCCCCGGCCCCTCAGCTCCAGGATTATCTCCTTGAGCAGTTCGGTATTGATAGGGTCCAGCCCGGCGAAGGGCTCGTCCAGGATTATCAGCCGCGGGTCGTGGATAATGGTTGCCAGGAACTGGATAAGCTGCCCCATGCCCCGGCTGAGTTCCTCTATCTTCTTGTTCTTGTGGGCCAGCATGCCGATCCGTTTCAGCAATTCTTCCGTCCGACTGTTATCTACCTGGCAACCCTTCAGCGCCGCTAGGTAGGTGAGGGTCTCCATAACGGTCAGCTTCTTATAGAGGCCTCTCTCCTCGGGCAGGTAGCCGATTTTGTCCTTGGTGTCCTCGCTTAGCCTCTCCCCCAGGATGCGGATTTCGCCCGAGTCGGGCTTGATGATGTCCATCATCAAGCGGATGGTGGTCGTCTTGCCGGCTCCGTTGGGCCCGATGAGACCGAATATCTCCCCCGGCGATACGCTGAAGGAGATATCGTTGACTACCGACTTTCTGCCGTAGGTTTTAACGACATTATTGACTTCGGTTACAGTAGTGGCTTGTACACCTTCCATAGTTCAAATCGGGTTGGCAGGATTATACTTCCTGCTCTCTTGTCCCCTCTTCGGCGGGCGTTTTGGCTTCCTCCGTTACCGCTTCGGCGGCTTCAGCTTCTATTTCTTCCGCTACTTCTTCTTTCTCCACCGCTACCTTTATCCGGCTGATCTTGACCACCAGCTGGTCAGGGTTGGTGGTTATGGTGATATCCGGGTCGAGGGCGATGTCGCTGACATGGATTGCCTGCCCCGCCTCTTCCAGGGGGCTTAGGTCGATATCTATCTGAGGGGGTATTTTATCTGGCAGGCAGGAAACACCCAGTTGTGTTAACAGTTGCTCGATTATGTTTTCCCTGGACTTTGCGGCCGGGGCTTCACCCACCAGAACTATGGGAATATCAGCCGTTATCTTTTCCGTTTTATTTATCTGGTAAAAATCGACGTGGAGCAGTTGTCTGCTGAGATTGTCTCTCTGAATCTCTCGTATGAAAGCGCTTCTGGGCTTCTTCTCGGCTTCGATGTTGATGTCGATGAGCCGGGTGGTGCCCCCCTGGGCGATAATGCGCTGGAGCTCGGCGGTGTTGCACTGCAGAGCCAGCGATTTAATACCGTGCCCGAAGATATGGGTCGGGGTGATACCCTGCCGTCGCAGGAAGCGCGTCTTCTTGCCCGTAATATCCCTCTTGACTGCCTTTAGGTTCAGATTGGTCACTTTGTCTCCTTTCAGGTGTTATTAAAGCAAAAACGGCCAAAAAAATCAATTCGCAGGTTGGCTGACGGCCATAAGAGATAGGACCCATTGACAGCACTCCCCTTTGACCAGGCTTTGTCTACACCATGTCCAGTGCTGACTTACCTTGCTACTGTATATCGCTAGACCAGCCCCCAGTCGCGGTAGCCCTGTTGAATGATGGACAGGTACTCCGGCGACGGTTTGGTTTCCTCTGATTGTCTCGATTTGATGTAGGTTATGGCTTCTACCGGCTCGCCAGTGTCCCGGTATACGGTCACCTTCAGCCGGCTATAGTTACCGGGGCAGTCCTCGAACCTGTCCAGCCGCGCCAGGTCGATGTCCGAGATTTCATAGACTGTCCCCAGCACCTTGTCCCTCCTGGATAGCTTGATGCTGGCTACGCCGCCCCGCCACTGCCGCGACCAGCCGGTAAATATCAGTTTGTAGTTGGGCAGTTCGGCGGTGAATCTGGGCTTGCTGCCCGGGCAGTGCTCTGCCATTTGTTTCTTATTAAGGTGGGTGTTATAAGCGAAGTAATACATAGCCCTGTTATTTGTTATCGGGTTATTGTAAAGAGTAAAGTATCGCCAGTATACCGATAACGATGAGCCAGCTACCGATGACGTAGGCGATAAGCCTGGGCCAGACGATTATTACTATACCGACGAGTATGCTTATAATGCCGCCGATTACTCCACCGATTGCCAGGTCAAACATATTGCCCCCTTTTTATGTTTTGGGTATTATAACCGTTTTGAGCTATATTAGCCAGAGTTTGACAATATCTATTCAGGTGTTTATAGTGGACATCAGGGGGCTTATCATCAATGAAGTTGCACGATGAGCCGATTGAGATTGACCATTTAAGCAGGCTGAATGAGTATGGCCCCGATGACCTTTTTATCTGCTGCGCCAGTTTCGAGGAAAGGTGCCTGCAAAGCGCCTATAAGACGGGTATCGGCTTCCGGGTCAGGTTCAGCATAATATTCGTCATTGAGGAGCCTTTCTATAAAAAGCAGGTTGACGACAACCTGTTTAAGTTGCAGGCTGAGCTGGGGAAGAGGACCTCTGAGGGCGTCTTCGTCATCAGATGCCAGCGGGACAACCCGATTGAGGGCATTACCCAGCTCAAGAATATCTGGGGGCGGTGCCGGCCTAAAGACTCGGATGAATCGTTTATTACCATTGACATTAGCGGCTTCACCAAAATCTACCTGCTGGAACTGCTTCATTTCCTGGTTGCCGAGCAAAACCTGGGAATCCCGCGCATCATTCACACAACGCAGACGTATTCGCCGACCAAGCTTACCCGTGGAGTCGAGCAGATTTCTACAGTGCCTAACTTCTTCGGCACCATTTCCTTCGAGAAGCAGACTATACTTGTCCTGTTTCTGGGTTTTGAGCCGGAGCGTTCCCTTACCGTGTGGAAGCACTTTAATCCGGCGAGAACGATAGCCCTGATAACCAACCCACCGAGAAACAGCAATCCCGATTACCTCAAGTACGCCCGGAAAAACAATTCCTCCCTTATTTCTAAGCCTACCGTCGAGGTGAGGGATGTCCCCGCCGATGACCCCTATGCCGCCCGGAATGTACTCGAGGGCATCTATCACGAGGTCAGGGATTCTTTCAATATGGTAATCGGCCCCTTTGGCACCAAGCCGCAGACTATAGGCGTCTTTCTCTTTTGCCTGGAGCACCCCAAGGCTCAGGTCGTTTATTCTTTCCCGGTTAATTATACCAAGTCCTACCTGCGGCGAAAGCCGGGTCGTACTTTATTACTACCCCTGGCGCCAGTAGTCAAGGCTTAGCTTGGTAACCGGGCTGGCTAGATAGATATTTATAGTACCATCGTCCTATTTTTACAGGGTCTCTAGCTATGGAGTCCCGCCCCTTTCCCTGTAGGGGCTTGACATTATAGCCAGCAATGGTTTATCCTTGCTGGCAAAAAGGGAGGTAACCCGATGCAAGGCTATTGTATGAAGTGTCGTACCAAGAGAGAAATGAAGGATGCCAAGGCGATAACTATGAAGAATGGTCGGCCGGCAACACAGGGGGTCTGCCCTGTATGCGGCACCAAGATGTTCAAAATAGGTAAGTGCTAGAGCCCGATAACTGGGCATTATAAAGAGGCCAGGCCTGTCCTGAGTGGGAGTGTCAGGCCTCTTTGGTTAAGACATAAATCGGTATTCACACCCTTGACAATCAGGCCTATTGACTATACACTTGTCAATACCTATGTCAGACCGGGGTATGAATATAGCGCAGACTGCCAAAAAGCTGGGGGTATCGGCCAGAACGGTCAGGCGTTACATCAAGGCTGGTAAGATCCAGGCTGAGCTGGTAAGTGGCCATTTCGGAGAAGAGTACCGAATCCTGGAAATACCCCCGGAGCTGTGCCCGACCGAGCGTGAAGGTGAAGCCTCGAGCCCTGGTCAAGCCCCTGGTCAAAACCTTGGCCAGGCCATAGACATCATCAGGGAGCTTCAGGAGAAGAGCATGGCTCTAGCTGCCCAGCTTGGTGTTGCCACGGAGCGTATCAGGAATCTGGAGAGCAAGATAAAGCTTCTGGCCGCTCCCAAACCGCGCTGGTGGCAACGACTTTTTGCCAGGTGGGCTAAATAAGGGGGCTAGGCTGTCTGGTGGGGCATGCCTGGGAAGCCGTAGGATTGATAATCGGCTGATTAGAGAGGCTTGGTATAGTTTCCCTCACTGGTGTGGCGTACCAACCCCTGCCTGGTTCTTATGAAATGGGTGAAGCCGACCAGACAGGGCAGCCCGATACTGTAGCTGACAAGCAGACCGGGGACCCCCAGCCACCAGCATATCAGTGGTAGCGGAACAAACATCACCGCGCTGGCTTTAATTACGTTCCTGGTTTTAAGCAATACAATGGCGGCGGCACTGCCTACTATGAAAATCGGTTGAGTGGCTATGGTTAGCAGTACACCAATCGTGGTGCACTCGCCACGCCCACCCCTGAAGCCGAGGAAGATAGGCCAGTTGTGCCCGATGACGGCGGCGGTGCCGGCCAGCAGGACCGATGCCTGGGATAGACCGGCAATCTGGGCGATAAGGATAGCCAGAATCCCCTTTACGGCGTCGATGATACCTACAGAAAGCCCTGTCCTGGCTCCGAGCTGGCGGAAGGCGTTCTGGGCGCCCATATTGCCGTCGCCCATCTGCCGGATGTCCTTGCCCTTAATCAGGCGCCCGGCGATATAGGCGGTGGGTATGGAGCCCAGCAGGTAGCTCAGTACGATTATCAAAAAGGGCATGGCGGTTCTCTTACTATTCCATGGTGCCGGGGGTGGGACTCGAACCCACAAGGATTGCTCCGGCGGATTTTAAGTCCGCTGCGTCTGCCTATTCCGCCACCCCGGCTCAAAGCTAATATTTATAATGTGGGTGTCAAAAAGGTGTCAGTTTGTTTTTCACCCCTTCCGGTAGTATCTCGTTTAACAGTTCCATAGCCTTTTCCTGCATCCCTGAGAGGACGTGATCATAGGTTTGCAGGGTGAAAGCTACCGAGGCATGGCTTAGAGCCTCACTAATCACCTTAGCGGGGGCGCCTTTCATTAACATTAAACTGGCGAACGTATGTCTCAAATCGTGAAACCTCACCCCTTCAATACCCGCCTTTTTGGCTATTATAGCAAAATCATGGCTTAACATACTAGGGTCTAACGGCTTCCCCCCAGGACTGGCAAAAACCAGGTCATCCAGAGTAAGCCGCTTGCCCAACTGCAGGTAAAGCCATTCCCTCTCTGCCTGGTACTCTCTCAAGAATAATGTCAACTTGGGGGTCATGGCGACGCGCCTTCGGGAGTGGCTTGTCTTTGGCTCTTGTAAAAAAGGGTAGAAACTCAAGTAAGTGTGAGGGCTTCCTCAGAATGTGGCGTCTCTCCTCGGGAAAGAGCTGTTAAAAGAACTACCTGTTGTTATTTCCAATTTGCCCAATTGGCTACTGAGGTAATAAAGCAAGCTTTCGTGCAATGTTAAACAATTTGGACTAATGCGTAGTATATATGCCTGCGTATTTAGGTACTTTTCCTCATCCCTCAACTTTGATAGATAAAGGGTCAATAGACTCTTCTATATCTGCTGTGTCTCATCACCTGGTCTATTAACTCCCTATCCCAAAGACCTTGCTCAACAATTCGAGTAAGTACCGTTGTATCAAGCTGTTTGTGGGTTACTTCTTGAAGTAGTAGGGTACAATACAGGACCACCAAAATTCCAAAGGGAGTACATCTGGGGAAAAGAGGATTGGAAGTTCCTATCTGATGGTTTGCTCCGGTGTAAATCTTTCCTGAACATTTGTTCCCCCTTTACGATATTATAACTGGTATCGTTTTCAGGGGGCAGGCCAAAGGCATACTAGAAAAGTACGTATCCTTCCCTCGATAGAGACTTTAAGAAAGCAATACAGTCTTCTTCTATCTTAGGCCTTGCGGCATCGTATTTTTTGGATAGCTCACGGGCGATCTGTTGTATATTTTTTCTACCATCACAGAGGGCAAGAATCTCTTCAATTAGCAAACTAACAGGATAGAGCTTTCCAGAAACAGGGTCGAAGATTACAGAGGTGGCACTGGGATATGCAGCCACATTTTTGTTATTAGCAATATTATTTGAGATATCCATTATATTAAATCTAAGTTTGTCCAATACTACATTGTGCTTTATTCTCGGTACCGACTTCCGCGTGATTTCTTTTTCAGGTTTCATCTTGGCGGTGCTCACCCCGCCTACTGATCTTAAGAAGGG
The DNA here is from genome assembly GCA_034431095.1 of Dehalococcoidales bacterium. Taxonomy (GTDB): domain Bacteria; phylum Chloroflexota; class Dehalococcoidia; order Dehalococcoidales; family W693; genus W693. The sequence goes on from DAOUDM010000041.1 coordinate 7,825, forward strand.
ATCACTTCCTTCGAAATGGGATAGATATAAAAGT
>DAOUDM010000042.1:0-54185 GCA_034431095.1 Dehalococcoidales bacterium
TGGCTCTCTGGTGGGCTAAGTGTATTAACTGCTATGATTATGCATCTATCGTTTTTCCTTCTCTATGGAGTAAGAAAATGGCAAGCTCTTATGATTTTAGATAATGTGCAGACAAATGTGCCTGAAACGATTGGTGATTTCATACCCTGGCTAATATATACCAAAGATAAGTTAAAGCCAAGGATAACTAAGGAAAAATTAGACCTATTTGAGAAAGAATTTGAGAAGATACCAGAGTCGGCGATTAGTATAACGAGGAGAGATTTGGGAACCCTCGTCACTTACTTAGAAACTTGTGCAACTCGTATTAGAGACCAACTCTTTCTCTTTCATCCATTTATAGACGAGCACTTCCAATTGGCATCAAGCTTAATATTCTTTGCTCATGCCGTAGACGATGCCGTGCACGACAGTGGGATTTCCCTTGAACTGATGAGGAAAGATGGCAAACCTCCCTTATCATTTAGCCTAGATGATAAAGGCAAAGACCTGTTTAATTCACTTGGTAAACAGGCTGTCGAAGTTAGTAGGTTGAGTTTGGCTGACTATACTGTGAAAAACACGTAAAAATCCTGAATTGGTAAATATAATATATAGGCAGTTTAAGAGGGGCTTCGCCCCTCTTATTAATATCTCCCCCTCTCCTTACAAGGAGAGGGGGAATAAGGGGGTGAGGTTGTTCTGATAAAGGATTGACCTGGGTTAAAGCCACCACACCCCTCAGCTTTCTTTGACCTTTCTTTCCCACCCGAGCCCGCCCTCGGTAAGGGAGAGGTTTCCCCACTTATTATCTGTACCCACCCGCCGCCCTCAGGGAGGGACTAGTCAAGAGAGGTTGTCAGAATATCCCACGCCAGTGACAATATCAGGTAAGAATGATACAATAAGTTAATTGTTTTGCGACATCTACGAGTCTAAAGGAGACCATCTTGAAAATACTTTTGGTTTATCCGCGTTACCCGAATACCTTCTGGAGCTTTAGGCATGCCCTGAAGCTTATCTCCAAGAAGGCGTCTTTCCCGCCGCTGGGTTTGTTGACGGTGGCGGCTATGCTTCCCGATGAGTGGCAGAAGAGGCTGGTGGACATGAATGCAACCGGCCTGACCAATAAAGATATAGAGTGGGCTGACTACGTCTTTATCAGCGCTATGGTGGTACAGCGGGCCTCAGCCGATGAAGTCATCGCCCGATGCAAGAGACTGGGTACCAGGGTTGTTGCCGGGGGGCCTCTCTTTTCCACCGACCACGATAAATTTGATGACGTCGACCACCTTGTACTCGATGAGGCTGAAATCACCCTACCGCTGTTTCTGGATGATATGGAGAAGGGGTGTCCTCAGAAGCTATACACATCTAAAGAACGGCCGGATATAGAAAAGACCCCCATCCCCTTGTGGTCGCTTATCAATATGGATAACTATTCGTCGATGAACATGCAGTATTCCCGGGGGTGCCCGTTCAACTGTGAGTTCTGCGATATTATTATCCTGAACGGACATAAGCCCCGGACCAAGAGTAGAACCCAGGTACTGGCCGAGATGGAAGCTTTGTATCGTCGGGGGTGGCGGGGTGGTGTCTTTATCGTTGATGATAACTTCATCGGCAATAAGAACAAGCTGAAGGCTGAAATCCTGCCGGCGATGATCGACTGGATGAAGGAGAAGAAATATCCCTTCGCCCTGTCCACGGAGGCATCCATAAATCTGGCTAACGATGAGAAGCTAATGCGGTTGATGGTTGACGCCGGCTTTAACACCGTGTTTGTCGGTATCGAGACGCCCAATGAGGAAAGCCTGGCTGAGTGTAACAAGCTCCCCAATAAGGGGTGTGACTTAAAGGAGCTGGTCAGGAAAATCCAGAACTATGGGCTGGAGGTGCAGGGAGGGTTTATCGTTGGCTTTGATAGCGATCCCCTTTCCATCTTCAAGAGCCAGATTAGCTTCATCCAGAAGAGCGGTATCGTTACGGCGATGGTCGGCTTGCTCAACGCCCCGCGAGGGACGAGGTTGTACCAGAGGCTAATGCGGGAGAACCGTATTCTGAAGGGCTCTTCCGGGGACAATACCGACTGCTCTCTCAACTTCATCCCCAAGATGAACTACGAGACGCTAATAAACGGCTATCGGCATATACTGAATACTATCTATTCCCCCAAGCATTACTATAAGCGGGTCAGGACCTTTCTCAGGGAGTATAAGCCGCAAAAAAGGGAGGGCAAAACCAGAATCCAGCTCTATCATATAAGGGCTTTACTGAACTCTATGTGGTTTCTGGGCATTAAGGAAAAGGGGAGGAGGTATTACTGGAAGCTTCTCGTCTCAACCCTGTTCCGGTATCCCCGCTCTTTTCCCCTGGTGGTCGGTCTTTCCATATATGGCTATCACTTCCGCAAGGTGGTAGAAAAATACACCAGTACACCCATCGTTAATCCGCTATTGATTGATGGGCAAAGCGGATAGATAGTAGCCAGAACGCTCTACGATACCTCAAAAGTGCAATAATAACACTCGGTTAAACGGTATCCTCGAAGCATAATAAAACGGTGTTTCTATTTATCTGTCTTATCTTTTGGTTTGTCTTTCTGGGTATCGGTATCCGTGATATCCAGGTCCTTGAGATAATCAATGGCGTCTTGAACGGTTAGTATCTTATCAGCGTCTTCATCCGGTATGGTAACCTTGTGGGATGGAGTGCTGAAACCTTCTTCAATAGACATTATTAGTTCCACCAAGTCCAGAGAATCGGCCCCCAGGTCTTCAATGAAACTGGCTGAGGGTACTACCTCTTTCTCCTCAACCCCTAACTGCTCAACAATAATCTTTTTCATTCGCTCGGAAATGGTTGCCACGTTTTACCTTCCTTTCTGATGTCTGATAGCAAGATTGCTCACCGAGCTTAGGACTCCGTTAACAAACCTTGCCGAATTATCACTGCCAAAGCTCTTAGCCAGCTCAACCGCTTCATTTATCGCCACCTTGATCGGCGCTTTATTATCAAATAAAAGCTCAAATATTGCAAGCCTTAATATATTACGGTCAACCAGCGATATCTGCTCTACAGGCCAGGCAGGGGCAAAGCGTTTTATATTCTCGTCGAGCTCACCCTTATTCTGGGTAACTCCGTCCACCAGCTCGCGGATGAAGGCATTATTATCCTCGGATAGCCGCTTATCGGCAAGCAGGCGGGTTACCACCTCTTCTGAGTTATGCCCTGCGGAATCGATCTCATATAGTGCCTGGAGGGCAAGCGCCCTCGCTCTTCGTCTTGCTCCAGCCATAGTTATCCTGGTTTTTTATAGTTTAACAGATGGGATGGTGTCGGTCAATTTGGGTATGAATCTTCCGTCTGCCTCAGACACTACAGCATCAAGATTGGTAAGTAAAGTGAGGTTTAGGCATCTTGACGCTGGTGGGGGTGTATGTTAGGGTTTCTTTGCCATATGGCGAATTACTATACTACTTGTAGGTGGAGTGGAAAAAATGAGCTAACACTTTGACCAATGGCCAAGTAACCAGGGGGCGTTAAACCACTACCTGTAACTGGGCACTTGGGTAGCGGGGAGCCAATAGTGAAACCGACCTGAAGAGAGGTCGGTTTATATTTTTAAGGAGGTGTTCTGAAAACAAAAGTAAATAGACAGACAAGCCGTGATGCCCCAGGTCGAGGGGCGATAAGGTAATCTAAAAAAGAAAGGAGACCATAAAATGAAGAAAGTAATAATTATGTTTCTAGCAATGCTTCTGGCGGTAGGTCTGACTCTGCCAATGGCATCAGTTGCGGCCGCCACAGAAAGTTTGCCGCAAACTCAGACATTATGGGCTGGGCAGGATATTGATGTGGGCACTGTCTCTGTCTGGAACGACAACACGAACCTCTACGTCAAATATGAGACCACCGGAGGCTGGGAAATGACGGAGACCCACCTGGCCATTGGGAACAACGTAGGCGATATCCCTCAAACCAAGAAAGGTAATCCCATACCGGGCCATTTTATGTATAGCACGGAGCATGATCCGGCTGTTACCGAGTATGAAGTGGTCATTTCTGGGTTCGCTGCAGGTGGTGGACTTTTCATAGCTGCCCATGCCGTTGTTGTGCGACCGCTTGAGGACTGCTGGGAAACCATATGGCAGATAGGGGATGTTGAGGTGGTGAACGGGGATACCGGATGGCTGGAGAACTACGCCGACGAGTTCAACTGGGAAGACCCGGCCGGACCGACCACAATGGGGCCCGGCCTCGCAGTCAGTGCCCCTCCATTTACAGATCCTTTTATAGTGGGTACAACGCCGACCGCGGAGTTCCCCTATAACTCTAATAAAGTAAGGGACTATGCTACTGACTTTGACGTGCAGTGGGATGATAGTCTGCCTTTTGGCGGCAAGCTAACGATTTCATGGTCACCTGGTCAGAGTGCTAACGAGACCAAGGTGGTAGGAGATGGAATCACTACCACCAGTTTTTCAGCTACCGGAACGCCTAGCCCTGGTGCAGGTTGGTTTATGGACAAGTACCCGCTTGTTGAGCACTCAGTATCGATAAACCCGCTTCCCGACGGAGTGCATGTCATTAATTTCCAGCATACCCAAGGCGACGGCACATTCTGGGACTGGGTACGCCTCGAGAAGCCATGTGAGCAAGAAGAGACCGCCTGGGCCGAGGGTACCCGCTTTGTAACCAAGGGTAACTGGGCTACCTACTTTACTTACGAAGTAATATGGGATTTGCTCGGCGACTGGGAATTGTCATATATTCAGCTCTCTCCGACGCCAGGTCCATACATCCACAATATGTCTATCACTATTGAGAACTTCTCAGACGGTTCTTTTAGCGGAACGGGAAATTGGCCGGCTGGCATCTGGACATGGATAGTTACAGGTACAGTAAGCGGCGACAGTGTATCTATGACCATAACCTACGACCAAGCAGTAGGTGGGACGGATCCATATATCGTATCACTCATTGGCACAGTTGCTGCAGGTGGGAATAGTATGATTGGTACCGCGTCAGATAATAAGGGTAATGACTACACTTGGACAGCCACAAGGGTACCCTAGTTAAATGTACCCTCGGCTAAGCTATAAGAAAAGGGAGCCCCTTCGGGGGCTCCCTTCCTGTTTCTATAGCGTCTTGATTCAGCAGTTAAGCCATCGTCATACCGCCGTCAACGGTCAGCACCTGCCCGGTGATGTACCTGGCTTCATCGGAGGTGAGGAAGGCGACCGCCCCGGCAACATCTTCCGGGGAGCCCAGACAACCGAGTGGGATACGCGCCATAAGCTCCTGTCGCTGGCTCGGTGACAGCTTCTGTGTCATCTCGGTGTCGATAAAGCCGGGGGCGATGGCGTTAACCGTGATGCCCCGGGAAGCCACCTCCCTGGCGACGGACTTAGTAAAGCCGATGATGCCGGCTTTGGCCGCGGCATAATTAGCCTGCCCCGGATTACCAACCAGACCGACTATACTGGCGATGCTGATGATTCTGCCCTGACGCTGCTTGAGCATAGGCCTTAGAACAGCCCTGGTACAGAGGAAGACACTCTTCAGGTCAACTGCCAGCACCTTGTCCCAGTCCTCCTCTGACATTCGCATTAAGAGCTGGTCCCGGTTAATGCCGGCGTTGTTTATCAGGATATCAACCCTGCCGTAGGTGGCTATGGCAGTATCCATCATTTTGGTCACGTCAGGGGCTGAGGTTACATCGGCGATGACCGCCAGGCTCTTTTTGCCTGTAGCCTGTATTTCCTCAGCCACGGTTTGGGCAGACTGGTCAATGTCATTAATAACGACGGTAGCCCCGTTTTCAGCCAGCTTCAGGGCAATGGCTTGCCCTATACCGCGTCCACTGCCGGTTACTATGGCGACTTTATCAGTAAGGTTTAGCATTTTTATACCTCTCCCCCTGTGTCCCCCTCTCCTTTGAAGGAGAGGGGGAGATGATGTTTGGAGGGGTGAAACCCCTCCAAACCACCCCTTTTTAACAAGACAGGTTTGTGATAGCTTGAGCGTCGCCGATGTTTATCGTTTTGACGCTTTTATCTATCCGTTTAATGAGACCGCTAAGCACTTTGCCTGGCCCTATCTCGATGAAGGTGGTTACCCCGTTGTTAATCATATACTCCACGGAGCGTTGCCACTGTACACCGTGGCATAGCTGGCGTAGTAGTTCTTCCTTGACCGTTTCGGCGGTAGTAATTTCCTCAGCCGTGGTATTGGCTATGATGGGAACCAGGGGTTCGGCAAAGGGGATGGAGTTTATAACCTCGGCAAGGCCCTCAACAGCCGGCTGCATTAAAGGTGTATGGAAGGCTCCGCTTACCTGCAAGGGAATGATGCGATAAGCTCCCTTGGCTTCAGCTAATGCCGTTGCCTTAGACAGGTTTTCTTTAGCGCCGCTGATTACCAGCTGACCGGGGCAATTATAGTTGGCGATTCGGGTATCGGACCGGGCACATATCTCGGCTAATGAGGCCTCGTCAAGCCCGATTATGGCTACCATCCCGCCGGGATTGGTAAGCCCTGCCTGGTGCATCAGCCGACCCCGCTCCCGGGCCAGACGGATGGTAGTGGCGGTGTCGAGGACTCCGGCAGCAGCCAGCGCATTATATTCTCCCAGGCTGTGGCCGGCGACAAAGGCTGGGGGCGGCAGAATGGTGCCGTCTCCTGTATCCTTGATAGCTGACAGCAGGGCGAGGTTGAAGGCTACTATCGCCGGCTGGACGTTGACCGTCAGGCGAAGCTCGTCCTCAGGGCCGTCGAAGCATAGCCGTGACAGGGGAAAGCCCAGGGCGTCGTCAGCCTGCTCGAAGACCGCCCTGGCTGAATCAGAGCTGTTGTACAGGTCACTGCCCATACCCACCCACTGGGCACCCTGCCCCGGGAATACATAGGCTACCTTCGCTGGTTCAGCCATAGAAGTCCTCCCTTTCCATTGCTTCAGCTCCGGCCGACATCTGCGGTAACGACCCTATTAACCTTTCTTCTTCGGGCTCTTGAGCTCAACAACCTCCCGGCCGGCATATGTGCCGCAGGTAGGACAGGTATGATGAGGCAGTTTAGGGCTGTTGCACTGGGGGCAGTTAACCAGAGCCGGTGGGGATAACCTGAGATGGCTGCGTCTTTCTCCCTTGCGTGCCTTGGACGTTTTTCGTTTCGGTAAAGCTCCCATAATTCACTCCATTTCCTGTTAGTTATTCATTTTAGTTATTTATTATGCATATAGAAATAAGCTCCGGCGCCTCAAGGCTGGGCTTGCAGACCGGGACAATCATTGCGACAGAGGGGCTTCATGGGGATAGCCATAACCGCATACTGGCGTGCCACCTCGGTTAAATCAAGCACCTGGTACTCGTCTATGGTAAAGCTGGGGGGTTCGTCGGGCGATGGTAGCGGAGCGCCGCTAACGGTATCCAGGACGGGGAAATACTCCTCTTCGATGTTTAGCACCAGTGGACAGCTGAATAAATTCAGGCACCGGGCGCAGGCGACATCAACGGTAAGATATAGCTTACCGTTGACCAGAATGCTTCTGTTGGTGCGTGTCAGCCTGACCTTGCCCTGAACGGGACTGCCGTTGCCGTTATCGGCAATATCGACCGTCCCGCTGACCTCATAGTTGCGCACCGAGCCGATGGCTTCTTTGAGTAGCTGGGATACGTTCATCTGCATTGTGCTCATAGCTTTTATACCGGAGGTGGCTCTACTTATTATACTCGGGGCAATGCGGTTACTGCAAAAACAGGTCAGAGCGTCTTTTTCTTGCGTAGTTCGGAGGCGATAACGTTTCTCAGAACCTGGTTGGTGCCTTCGTATATCTGGGTGATTTTGGCGTCCCGCATCATCTTTTCCACCGGGTAATCGCGCATATAGCCGACGCCGCCGAAGATCTGCACCGCATCGGTGGTGACTCTCATAGCCACATCCGAGGCGAAGACCTTAGCCATGGATGACTCCATGCTGAAGTCTTTAGCCCCGCTGTCGATAGTCCTGGCGGCGCCATAGACCAGTGCCCGGGCGGCTTCGATGTCGGTAGCCATATTGGCCAACATATGCTGGACTGCCTGGAAAGAAATGATGGGGTGTTCGAACTGGATACGATTCTTGGCGTGGTCTAAAGCCGCCTCCAGAGCCCCCTGGGCTAACCCGACCGCCTGGGCACCGATTCCAGGACGGGAGCGGTTGAACAGCCTTATAATCATGGGAAAGCCCATACCCTCACGGCCGATAATGTTCTCTGCCGATACCAGGCAGTCTTCGAAGACAAGCTCCCGGGTTGCCGAAGCACGGATGCCGAGCTTCTTCTCTTTCCGGCCGAAGGAGAAGCCTGGGGTATCCTTCTCCACCAGAAAGACGCTGGCGCCACGGGCTCCCCGTTCCTTATCTGTCAGGGCGATAACGGTGTATATATCGGCCTCGCCGCCGTTGGTGATAAACAGCTTGGTGCCGTTGATTATGTAGCCGTTGTCTGCCCGCGTGGCGGTCGTTTTTATGGCGCTGGCATCGCTACCGGCGGATTCCTCGGTCAGGGCGAAGGCGGCTAGCGTCCTGCCGCGGGCGATACCAGGCAGGTATCTTTGCTTCTGTTGCTGACTGCCGTATTCCAGCAGGGCATAGCTTCCTAGCGAGTTAGCCGCATAGCTGATGGCTACCCCGGCGCATACCCGGCTCAGCTCCTCGGTGACCAGGCACAGCTCGAAACAGCCGCCGCCCAGACCGCCGTACTCCTCCGGGATATAGACGCCGAGTAGGTCGGTATCGGCCAGGTCTTTCATTATAGCCCGGGGAAACTCCTCCTTTTCGTCAAGCTGGGCGCGAACCGGTAGTATCTTCTCCTCGGCAATAGTCCGCGCCATCTGCTTGACCGTCTTTTGCAGTTCATTCAGGAAATACTCCAATATAACCCTCCTTTTCCTCCGGCTAATAATGGTTGCCTTGGGGGGATAGATGCCGTAGCTTGAGAATAGACCCGAAATTGGTTTTCTATTATTTCCTCCGGGGGCGCTGTGGTATTTAGCTCTGCCTATTATAAGCTGAGACGGATGCTTGCTGCAAGCCGCCTTTCTGGTTGACAGTTAGCGGCCGGGCGAACTATAATCCTCTTGTTGAAGGAGGTGTTACCTATGGCAGCAACAGCTTTTGTACTGATTGAGACGGCAGTCGGCAGGACTAAAGAGGTGGTTAATATTCTCAGCAAGATGAAAGGTGTCAAATCGGTAAACACCGTTACCGGGCCTTATGATGTTATTGCTCTTATAGAAGCAGAAAACCTGAACGACATAGGCGACCTGATTACCGGTAAGATTCACGATATTGAAGGTATCTCCAGAACGGTGACCTGCCTGACGGTATAGGCTAACGCTACATAGTCTCGGGCGCTGTCATGCCCATAAGGTGCAGGGTCTTGGCCAGGACGGTTTTAGCCGCTGCCACCAGTTTGAGGCGGGCTTTGGTGGTGGCTTTGTCATGAGAAACGACCCGGCACTGTTTATAGAAGCTATGAAATACTGTCGCCAGGTCCTGGGCATAGTGGGCAAAGTGGTGAGGCCCTAAGGTATGAGCCACCATCTCGACTATCTCAGGTAGCAGTAGCATCTTGCGTATCAGGGTCAGCTCGGGCTCGCTGGTCAATAAAGAGACGTCCCCATCACCAGAGTCGATTTCCCTTTCCTGGGCGAGGCGCAGGATGCTGGCGATGCGGGCATGGGCATACTGGACATAGTAGACAGGGTTTTCCTGGGACTCTTTTTTAGCCAGCTCCAGGTCGAAGTCCATCTGGCTATCGGCTGAGCGGGACAGGAAGAAAAAACGACAGGCATCAGCACCGACCTCTTCTATTACCTCATGCAGGGTGATGATATCGCCGCTACGCTTGGAAATTCGGATGAACTCACCGCCGCGGCGCAGGGTGACCATCTGGGAAATGATAATACGGAGTCGCTCCCGGTCTATACCAAGAGCGCTGACCACGGCTTTCATGCGGGAGACGTGCCCCTGATGGTCGGCGCCCCAGATGTTGATTACCTGATCGAACTTACGCTCGACGAACTTGTTATAGTGATAGGCGATATCGTTGGCAAAATAGGTCGCCGAGCCGTCACTGCGTATGACAACGTTGTCCTTGTCTTCGCCCAGGGCGGTGGAGACAAACCAGGTAGCGCCCTCCTTTTCGCTGAGATAGCCTCCCTGGCGTAACATTGACATTACCTTCTCATATTGGCCTTCCTTGTATAGGCTATTTTCGCTGAACCAGACATCAAAGCTCACCCCCAGCAGCTTCAGGTCCTGCCTTATTTGGCCCATCATTTTAAACAGCCCCAGTTGCCCCAGTTGCGATTCTGCTTCCGGTTGGGGGAGATTTAGAAACCTGTCCCCCTGCTCGTCCTTAATCTCCTTGGCCAGGTCAACCATATAATTGCCGAAGTAGCCCTCGGATGGCATATCGGCATCGACACCAAAGGCTTGCTGGTAGCGGGCGTGTAGAGAGCGGGTGAAGGCGTCTATCTGACTGCCGGCGTCATTGATATAGTACTCCTTCTCGACTATGAAGCCGGCGGCACTGAGGACATTAGCTAAGGTGCTGCCCAGGACGGCGCCCCGCCCATGGCCGACATGGAGCGGCCCGGTGGGATTGACGCTGACGAACTCTATCTGAACGCGGGCTCCCCGCCCCAGTTCAATATTGCCATAAGAATCATCAGAAGCCAGGATGGAGTTTACCTGCCGGGTTAGCCATTCACTGTTAAGGGTGAAATTGATGAACCCCGGCGGCGCTACGGCGATATCGGCAATTTCAGGACTATGGGTGATTAATTCAGCTATGTGGTTGGCTATGGTCAGCGGATTTAGTCCCGTTGCCCGTGCCAGTTTCAGTGGAAAGCTGGTGGCATAGTCGCCGTGTTCCGGGTTCTGGGGGCGCTCCACCGATACCTCGGGCAGGGGGACGGAGGGCAGCTTGCCCGACTGCTGGGCTTGCTCTGCCGCCTGCCGCAGAGAATCAATAAGCCTTTGCTTAACCGATAGTATTTCACTCACTGTTGACTCCATGGAAAGTCTAGCTATATCGCATTATAGCACAGTGCTGATTAAATGGGGAGTCTAAGAGGGGCGCTTGCCCCTCTTCAAATAAATTCTCCTGCTTCCTTATAAATGGATGAAGGAAGTGCTTTTATTAGGTACTAATATTCACCCATAACCATGAAGCGCATTCGTGCAAAGCGTTTTTGCTGGTAGCCCTTGAGAAATGCGGAACCTGATATATAGTTGTCTCTCCAACAAGACCTTCGATGCCTGAATTGCTAGGGTTAACACGCATCCACTGATAGATTCCGTATGGGCGATAGTCTGCACCATCAAAACGATATTCTATGGTTTGGCTATCAAGAGGGAAACCTAGGAAGTCAGCCACGATTTTTACTGTTTCTACCCCAGAAACGATTAGAGTCTTAGATTGGTGGTGTTCCAGCATCTTACGGAGGAGTTCTCGCGAGTATACCCGAATCCGTTTCCAGAGTTCAGAACGATTTCGGAGGTCGTTTAAAGACCGAGAGCGCCATGGAATAGCAAAGGTGCTCGTGGCCTCTTGAATCCAATTAGCAAGCCCGGACGAACACCCAAAGAAGAACGTACAATTTCGCCAGAATGCGAACCTCGAAGATGGATTCCCCCAAGGGCCATTATCCTCTCGTAGTTTCACGACGAAGGGTTTTATATCTCCCGCTCTATAAGTGCCAGGGTTCAAACTTAAAAAGATTTTGTCTGACGCAGCATAATATTTGCTAAGAAACAAGTTGCCACCGGCAGCAACCGCTTCAGGCCCAAACTCCCTATATAGTTGCTGATGATAAAAGCTGGCCAAAGCCTGAATCTCTTCCAATTTAGAACTCATAACGGAGTACCTCCACGCGCAGGATTCGAATTACCAGTCAACCTAGCTCCACTCGTTACCCTCTGCTAGCTAAAAACGGTGCCTCCTTTGCCAGAAGTTGACGTTTGGGGGTTCTCTGGCTTGGGACAATTGCACTGGCACGAGAGTGATAGCTGTCTGGCTATGCCAAGACTCTAACTAGAGGACTACTCCTCCATCAGTTCGTCTACTTCGGCCTTGCCTTTGGCTAGCTCTTCTTCCTGCTCTTTGTCCTCTTTTAACAGAAGAGCCTGGAACTCGCCGACGTGGGTCTTTTCCTCCCTGGCTACTTCGAGCAGGACTTTCTTCAGATTTTTATTTTCAGTCATGCTCGCCATTTGCTCGTATAAACTGGTGGCGTCCAACTCGGCGATTATAGCTGTCCTGAGTATCTCCTTGTCCAGGTCTTTTTGGTCTACCTTGCCCAGATTGATGGGTATTTGGGATAACATTTACACCTCCATAGTATATTTATATTTGTTGAGCCCATATCTAGCTCCACTCGCTGTCCTCTACAGTCCACACCCGGGACATCTCCTTAACCAGTAGACGGTTTTCCCGGCTTTGCAGGGTGGGATCTTCCTGAAAAAGCCTGATGGCTTCTTTGCGTGCCAGCTCCAGCAGGGCGACGTCGGATATCTTGGCCATTCGTAGGTCGGGTATTCCGCTCTGACGGGTGCCGAAGAACTCGCCCGGGCCCCGCATTTTCAGATCCTCCTCGGCGAGCTGGAAACCATCCTGAATCTTCTCAATGATGTCCAGCCTTTCCCTGGCTATCTCGGAGGGGTTCTCCGCCAGAAGGAGGCAGTAGCTCTGCTCCTGGCCTCTGCCTACCCGTCCGCGGAACTGGTGCAGCTGCGATAAGCCGAAGCGGTCGGCGCTTTCTATCAGCATTACCGTGGCGTTGGGGACGTCTATGCCCACCTCTACCACCGGGGTCGAGACCAGAATGTCCAGCTCACCCGAGCGAAAACAGCGCATTACCTCATCTTTTCCTGCTGCCGACATACGTCCGTGGAGCAAGCCCAGCCTCAGCTCGGGGAAGACTTCCTTGGATAGACGCTTGAATTCAACGATAGCCGCCTTAGCCTGGATGGCCTCCGACTCCTCAATCAGGGGGCAGATGATGAACGCCTGGCGGCCTTCGGTTACCTGGCGTCGTAAAAAGGTATAGGCTTTTTCCCTCTGCACCGGCTTGAGCCACTTGGTCTTTATCTCCTGCCTCCCCGGTGGCAACTCGTCTATAACCGACAGGTCAAGGTCGCCATACAGGGTCAGCGCCAGGGTTCTGGGGATGGGGGTCGCCGTCATCACCAGCACGTGGGGGCTGAAACCCTTTTGCCGCAGCGCCGAGCGCTGGATAACACCGAAACGGTGCTGTTCATCAACGACGGCTAATCCCAGCCGGTGGAAGGTTACATCCTTCTGGATAAGGGCATGGGTGCCGATAATGATGTTTATACTGCCATCGAATATATATTGATGGATTTCCTGCTTTCTGGAGCCTTTGATATCACCGATGAGCAGTGCCACGGTGACCGGGCGTGGCAGAATCCCGGAATAGCGGTAGAGGTAGTCCCCAATTATTTCCTCCCGCCCGGCCCTGGATAGAAGGTGGCAGGTGCTGTTGAAGTGCTGTTCGGCTAGAATCTCGGTCGGCGCCATAAAAGCTCCCTGGCAGTCGTTTGCCGCCGCCAGGAGCAGGGCGGCGATGGCTACCACCGTCTTGCCACTACCCACCTCCCCCTGTAGCAAGCGGGACATGGGTTTTGATTTCTGCAAATCGGTTGTTATACCCTTGACCACCCTTTTTTGAGCCTGGGTAAGCTCGAAGGGTAGCGAGCCGAGAAAAGCCTCCAGTACAGGTTCCCTGATGGTGAAAGGGGTGCTCGGCTGGCCTTCCTGCCAGCGACGCTTTCTGTTAAGGACACCGAGTTGTAGGAGGAAGAGTTCGTCAAATGCCAGGCGATACCTGGCACGGGCTTTCATGGCTTCGTCTTCGGGAAAGTGTGCCTGAGAAATAGCCTGTGTCAGCTCCAGAAGGTTGCATCGCTTTCTCAACGGCGGTGGCAGGAAGTCGTTCACCCTGGGAGACCAGTGGTCAACGACCTCTTTCATCAGCTTTCTTACCTGGCGGGGGTACAGCCCCCGGGTGAGGGGATAGAGGGGGACCAGGCGCCCGGCATGGATGAGTTCCCTATCCTCCAGAAGTTCCCACTCCGGGGATTCAAATACAGGTCGTCCTTTATAGATGCCCACCCGTCCGCTGAGGACGATCTGTTTGTTGGTCGCCAGTTGCTTTACTAGATAGGGATTGTTGAACCATACCGCCCGGACATTGCCGGTTTCATCACCGACGATAGCCTCAGTACTGCGCCGGCCGCCGAGCCTGACCTCACGCACCTGCCATACGTTGGCGATAATGGTCTCCTCTTTGCCCTCGGCAAGCTGGGAGATTGTTTTCAAAAGGCTGTAGTCGAGGTGGCGGTTGGGGAAGAAATAGAGCAGGTCGCGAACCGTGCTAGCGCCCAGCTTATTAAATTTGGTCGCCAGGTTCTGGCTTATGCCCTTTATAATGGTAATAGGTGAATCAAGGGAGTAAGCGGTCTCTGTCGTCTTTGCTCTTGGCTTTGAGGATGGTAAACCGGTTATTGCAGGCGGCTTGGTTTTGCCCTTCTTGGCTGTTGCTTTTTCTGCTACGGATAAAAAGATGAGTATATCATTGACCTGCTGCCTCCGTTGCTGATGATTGAGAGAGGCATATACGGTTTTACGGAGTCGGAGGTTGTGAAAGCTTCGCAAGAGGTTGGAGTCGGTTATTGAGCCTTCGGCCTGAGCCGCCCATTTCGCCAGAAATCTATCCAGACCGCCAATTACCGCCGAATCTGAGTAGCCCTTATCACGCTCAAGCTCAAGAACCTTGCGTAGCGGCGTAGAATCTATTGGCAAGAACCCTTCTCCGTTCGCCGTGGCTGTTAATTAAAGGCGGGAAAAATGTAACTCGGGACGGTGCAGAGATGGCAGGGAAATACGCCTCTTTAACCCCTTCCCTTCTTTAACTTCCTGCTTGAGGCTGTTTACCTTTTCCCTCAATGCTAAAACCAGGGTGCCAGGCCCGCCATGAACCCCCAGCGCTGGTCCCAGTCGGGATACATGGATGGGACCCCTGCCAAAGAAGGCGCTGATGCGCTCCCTGAGCGTCTGGGCATCATCGGGTGTGGTGCTGTGGACAACGGCTACTTCCTGGACATTGACGGAGTTTTTCAGGTTATTAATCAGGCGCTCTATGCCCTTGGCACGGGTGCGGGCGATGCCGGCGGGGTGCAGCTCGCCATCACGCATGACCAGCAAAGCTTTGACAGGCAGCATGCCGCCCAGCAGGGCTTTAGCCTTACCCAGACGTCCTCCCTTGAAGGCGTATTTAAGAGTGTCAAAAAGCCCCCAGAGATGTGTATGGGGGATAGATTGCCTCAATTCCTCTATTATATTGGGTAAGCTCTCTCCAGCTTTAGCCAGTCTGGCAGCCAGAATGGTTAGCAGTCCCAGGCCCATAGAGACCGAAAGCGAGTCCACCACGGCAATACGGCCGCCGCCGCTTACCATCTCCTTGCCCTGTAACGCCGAGTTGTAGAGACCGCTTAGCTTACTGGTAGCCTGGATGGAGGCTATTTCATCAGCCTCCTTGAGTAGCTTCTTATAGACATCGGCGAAATCGGCTGGCGGTGGTTGGGAGGTGGTAGCCGGGATATTTTCGTTCACCATTTTCTGGTAGACCTCGTCCTGGCTGATATCGACACCGTCTCTATAGGTCTTGTTGCCAAAACCGACATAGGCGGGCACTATAGTGATGTCCAGCTCCTGAATCAGGTCTGGCGGCAGGTCGGCGGTGCTGTCGGTTACAATCTTAATTGTCAATATAAAACCTTCCCTGTTCTTAGACCGGCTACTCCCCGGCTTCCAGAACGGTTACCGCCAGGGCACCAGGGCCGGCATATGCTCCCAGTACCGGGCTAACCGTTGACCGGTATATCTGCTCCTTGGGGAAGAGTGGGCTGAGGAGCTCGGCTAGTTTATCGATATCTTCGGGCGTAGTACAGTCCTCCACGGCTAGCTTTTCGATATTGGGGAATCTGGCTACAAAACTATGTATGTATTCCATACCGGCTGATTTGGAGCGCCTCTGGGTCAGGGGGGATACCTCGCCATCCTTTATGGTAAGTATCTGCTTTATGGATAACAGGGCACCCAGCAACCCCTTTGCCTTGCCGATGCGCCCTCCCTTGGCCAGATACTGCAGGGTTTCAAAGTATAAAACCAAATGTGAGCGAGGGATTCTGGCTTTGACTATAGCCATGACCTCGTCCAGGCTGGCGCCGCTCTGGGCCGCCTCGGCGGCGGCGATGACTATCAGCCCGAGGCCCATTGCCACATTGGATGAGTCTATCACCTCGATGCGGCACTTGTTGCCGACTATATTCTTGGCGTTGGTGACTGACTGATAGGTGCCGCTGAGTTTGCTGGAAATCACGATAACCAGGATTTCGTCAGTCTCCTTGGCCAGCCTGTCATAGACAGCGACGAAAGCGCCCGGCGCCGGCTGTGTGGTGGTGGGGAAGATGCTTTCCTGGGATAACCTGCGGTAGAATTCATCGGTGGTAATATCCACCCGGTCGAGGAATGATTCGTGACCGAAGGATACTGTTAGCGGCACTACAGTAATCCCCAGTTTCTGGGCTAGGTCACCTGTTATGTCGGAAGTGCTGTCGGTAACAATCTTGACTGCCATAGTATAACCTCCTTTATGCTACGCTATTCGATGGAAATAATATATTCATAGTGTGGCTGACCACCATTGACTACCTCGACCTGCAGGTTGGGGTATTGCACTGAGATAGTATCGTTTATTTCGTTTGCCTCAGCCTCTTTAGCCTCATCCCCATAGTAGATGGTGACAACGTCAGCCTTGCCCGGTTCTGCTTTGGCCAGGACTTCATACACCACTTCGGTCGTCTTATCGCCCACGGCTATCAAGGCTCCATCAAGGAAGCCGATGGCTTGTTTCTTCTTAATGGAAAACCCGTTTAGCTTGGTGGAACGCACGGCGTGGGTAACCTCGATAGATTTCACCGTTGATAGCGCCTCGGTCATAATAGTGGCATTCGTTTCAAAGTCGGCTTCATAGTCGAAGGCTAGCAGTGCCGCTACCCCCTGGGGTATTGTTTTGGAAGGCACTACCTTGACGTTTTTTGTCGTCAGGGACTGGACCTGCCCGGCGGTAAGCACTATGTTCTTGTTGTTGGGCAGGATGATAACCTTGTCCGACGCCGAATATTCCGCGGCCTGGAGCAGGTCTTTGGTGCTGGGGTTCATCGTTTGTCCGCCGGGAACGACAGCGGTTACTCCCAGGCTGGAGAAGACCTCGCCGAGCCTTTCCCCGGAGACGACGGCGACGATGGTTACCCCCGTCGCCGGGGCTCTTTGCCTCTGCATCTCCAGGAAGTCCTGGTGCTGTTCGTCCATATTGCGGATGCTGACACTGTGCACGGTGCCAAGTGAAGTTACATAACGAATGACATTACCCGGGTCCAGGGTATGGATGTGAACCCTGACCGTATTCTCGTCACCGACTACAATCAGGGATTCCCCCTTCCGCTTGAGCCTCTTTCTCAATTTGTCCGGGTTAAGCTCCTGCCCTTTAAGCATAAACTCGGTGCAGTAGCCGAAGGGAATCTCATCAATGGCTACCCTTTCCGGTGCCGTAAAAACCAGGGGGGTCAGCGGTATGTTGCTGGCTATCATCTGGGGCTTGCGGAACTGCATCATCTCCGCCTCGCCGTTGAGATAGCGCAGAGCGCCCTCAAGCAGGGTATACAAGCCCTGTCCCCCGGCATCGACCACCCCGGCTTCCTTGAGGACGGGGAGAAGGCGGGGAGTATTGGCTACCGATTCGTTGGCGGCGTTGACCGCCGCTTCCATAACCGATATCACGTCGTTCTTGTCTTTAGCCGCCTGCTCTTGGGCAGCAGCGGCGGCATCCTTAATCACGGTGAGGATAGTACCCTCTACCGGGTTGCTCAATCCCTTGTAAGCCATCACTGATGCCCGCGATAGGGCGTTGGCCAGGTCACAACCGTTGAAGGTATCCTTGTCGGTGAATCCCTGAGCCAGGCCGCACCATATCTGCGACAGGATTACCCCGCTATTGCCGCGGGCTCCTATCAGGGCTCCTTTAGCCATGGCCTGGGATACTACCGAGATTTTGCCGTTGGGGGTTCGGTCGGCTTCCTCAATGGTGGAATGCATGGTGAGCAGCATATTGGTTCCGGTATCGCCGTCGGGCACCGGGAAGACATTAAGGGCATCTATATCGGAAGCGCTCTTTTCCAGCCAGTTGGTGGCGGCGGTGAACATTTCTCGGAAGTCCCGTCCGTTTATATTGTTCCCCTGTTTCATGTTATGCTATCCTTTATAAAAGTACGCATCATCTACCACCTCTCACTTGCCAAGTCTGTGTGGTTATGATAGTATAACGCAGGGATTGTACATCAATATTCCGTTCAAGTCAAAGGGAGACAACCTGATTTATGAAATGTGATCTATGTGATAAATCGGCTCAGTTCGGTAATAATGTCAGCCACTCAAAACGCCACACTGCCCGGCGCTGGCTGCCCAATATCCATCCAGCCACGATAGTAAAAGATGGCAAATCAGTACGTCTTAAACTGTGTACCAGATGCTTGCGCACCCAGTACAAGCTAGCCCGCAAAGCCTGAAAACCTCCTTCATTTTGGTATGTCGACTATCTCCTTAGCCCTAGCCAGAGCCTTTGCTACCTGCTGTGGCGCCGTGCCGCCGGTTATGTTTCTGGCGGCGATAGACGATACTGCCGTGACCGAGTAGATGCCATCGTCGAAAAGCGGAGAGAAACACTGGTACTCGCTTAAGCTAAGCTGGCTGAGCGGCTTGCCCTTATTGGCGGCGTAGCTTATCAATCTGGCGGTTATACCGTGGGCGGAGCGGAATGCTTCCCCCTTGGCTACCAGGTAGTCGGCCAGGTCGGTAGCCAGGATGTAGCCACGGTTAGCCGCCTGTTCCATGTTTTCTTTCTTAACCTTGAGGCTCCTGACCATACCGCTGAATACCTCGAGGGAGGGCAACAGTGTATCAACGGTATCAAACAGCCCTTCTTTATCCTCTTGAAGGTCGCGGTTATAGGATAGCGGCAGGGCTTTCATGGTCACGAGCAGGGCTATCAGGTGGCCATAGATACGCCCCGTCTTCCCCCGGGCTAGCTCGGCGACATCGGGGTTCTTCTTCTGGGGCATAAGGCTACTGCCGGTGGCGTAGGCGTCGTCAAGCTCGATAAAATCGAACTCAGCGGAGGACCACAGAATAACCTCCTCCGCCAGACGGGACAGGTGCATAATACATATACTGGCGGCGGCAAGGTATTCAATAACGAAGTCGCGGTCGGAGACGGCGTCCATACTGTTGTGGCTTAGCCGGCTGAAGCCCAGCTCGCCGGCGACGAAGTCGCGGTCTATCTTGTAGGCGACGCCGGTCAGGGCACCACTGCCGAGAGGCATAACATCGGTTCGTTTCAGGGCGTCGTTGAACCGCTCGACGTCGCGCTGGAGCATCTCGAAGTAAGCCAGCAGGTGATGGGCTAGAAGAACCGGCTGTGCCGGTTGCAGGTGGGTGTAGCCGGGCATCACCACATCCTTGTTGTCCTCAGCCAGGCTGACCAGGGACTGCTGCAGCTTTCTAAGACAGGCAATGGTTTCCGATATGGCATCCCTGGTAAAGAGCCGCAGGTCCAGGGCGACCTGGTCGTTTCGGGAGCGGGCGGTGTGCAGTTTGCCAGCCACATCGCCTGCCAGCTCGAATAGCCTGGCTTCGATAGCCATATGTATATCTTCCAGCTCCGGCTTGAAGTTGAATTTATCCTGTTCTATCTCCCGGGCGATGGTCTCCAGCCCTTTCTGAATAGTCCTGGCTTCTTCCGGCGATATAATCCCCTGTTTAGCCAGCATCCTGGCGTGGGCGATACTGCCGCTGATGTCGTAGCGGTAGAGGCGTCGGTCGAAGGGCAGCGATGAGGTATAGTCTATCACTGTCTCGTCGGGTGGCTTATTCAGGCGGCTTCTTATATGGCTCATCTAATTAGTCCTCCTCACCCTCTTTATCATCTTCGGCTGGCTGAATCCGGGACTGGGTTCTGAAAGGCAGTCCCCAAATGTGAATAAATCCGGCGGCGGCACTCTGGTCGAACTGGTCGCCCTTGTCATAGGTAGCCAGGCCAAAGCTGTACAGGGAGTAGGGCGACTTTCGGCCGACTACACTGCACTTCCCCTTGAACAGTTTCAGGCGTACCGTGCCGCTGACGAATCGCTGTGTCGATTGTACATATGCCGCCAGGTCCTGGCGCTGGGCGGTAAACCACAGGCCGTTGTAGATAAGCTCGGCGTACTCCTGGGCTACCCTCTGCTTGAAGCAGAGCTGTGCTTTAGACAGGGTCAGAGACTCCAGCGCCCGGTGGGCTTCGATAAGCACCACTGCCGCCGGGGCTTCGTAGATCTCCCTGGATTTGATTCCCACCAGGCGGTTCTCAATTATATCGATTCTGCCGACGCCGTGACCGCCGGCAAGCTCGTTCAGCCTTTGTATAAGATTAACGCCGTCTATATTTTTACCGTCTATGGCAGTCGGTATGCCTTTTTCGAAGGCTATTTCCACGTAGCCTGCTTTATCCGGGGCGTTGGTGGGGGATACTGTCCAGACGAAGGCGTCATCGGGCGGTTCCTGCCAGGGGTCTTCCAGGACGCCGCACTCGATGCTCCGACCCCACAGGTTTTCATCTATGGAGTAGGGGCTAGCGGCGGTGATGGGCACCGGGATACTGTGACGCTGGGCGTAGCCGATGGTCTCTTCCCGGGTCATGCCCCATTCTCTGGCCGGGGCGATAATCTTCAGCTCCGGTGCCAGGGCGGTGACGCCCACCTCGAACCTGACCTGGTCATTACCCTTGCCGGTACAGCCATGAGCTACTGCCGAGGCTTCTTCCTCTAACGCTACATCAACCAGAAGTCTGGCTATTAACGGGCGGGACAGGGCGGTTGCCAGAGGGTATTGCCCTTCGTAGACGGCGCCTGCCTGGAGCGCCGGGAAGATATAATCGTTGACGAACTGCTCCTTGACGTCTATAACCAGCGCCTTGCTGGCGCCGACCTTGAGAGCCTTGTCCCGCACGGCGGAGAAGTCGCGCTCGTTGCCGACATCTACGGTCAGGGCGATAATGTCGAGGCCATATTCCTCCTTCAGCCATCTGATGGCGACGGATGTATCCAGACCACCGCTGTAAGCCAGTACCACTTTATCCGACATTTTTAACCTTCCTTAAACTAATTATATTATATACCATCTCAAGTCACTATTTTATACCACCAAGCCGATTTATTGCTGTCAGGCGGTAAAGTATTTATTCAAGAATTGTATAATCTGGGAGCCGACTCCAGGGTGCTGCCACTGGTAGTCGTGACCCGGGGCGCCAATATAGAGAAATATATGCCCCTGGTGCTCCTGGGATATACCAAACAGAGCCTCCAGGTTGGCGCGGACAACAGTGAAAATATTGCCCTGGCTGAACGAGTCTGGAATGATACCGTTGCTCCTCAGTATCAGCGACCTTTCCGACGAAGCGATGTTGTTCCAGAAGGGGGGTCCCAACTGGATGCTGTAGACCTGCGTATTATCCTTTAGGATATGCATGACGCCATTGCAGATGGTAGAGCCATTGCTTTCACCGGTTAAGATAACCCTGATGCCCGGTATGTGCCGGGTAAGGAATTCCACCCGCGAGGCTAGGTCCCTGGCTTTTGACGGGTAGAGACCCAGCGCCAGCATAAGCTCGCTGAGGCACCCGTTCAGTGTTTTAGCCGTGCGGTAGAAGTCCAGCCACAGTGTGCTGTAGCCCAGTCCGGTAAGCTCGGCATCGATGCCGGCGATAAAGTCCTGCCCGTGGGGGAAAGACTCGATAGAAGACCAACCCCAGCCACCCGAGTTATTGATTATAACCACATCCTTGTCCTTGGCTGCCAGGTACATGCCAAGTAACTGGCTGGTGAACTGGTGGCGTTTCTGCTGGATGTTACCGAACAGCTCGGTAGCCAGTTCGTCGGCTTCATCGACTAGGGACTGGGGAACAAGCGAAAAGTCCTGGATAGATAGTGGGGTGTCCCCACTGCCGACCTCGAAGGCTGTTGCCGGCACCACCGGCGAGGGAGCCAGCAGTACGATAGCCAGCGATACGGCTACAAATAAGGCTACCCCTATCTTGAGTCTGCGAAACCTGGCTGTCATATAAGAATGACCTTTTAAACCTAGTTTTTGATACCGGACAGAGCCTTTTCCAGGATGGCCAGTGCCCGGTCAACCTCTTCTTTGCTGATGATAAGCGGCGGCATAAAGCGAATGGCATTATCCTTGAGTACGTTGACCAGTAGACCGCCGTCAAGACAGGCCAGCATCAACGGCTGGGCGATGTCGCTGTCGAACTCCATAGCCTGCAGTAGCCCTAGTCCGCGCACGTCGGTGACAAACCGGAACCTTTGCTTCAGGCTTTTCAAGCCGGCGGCGAGGCGCTTGCCCATCTGCCCGGCGTTACCGGCGATATCGTGGTCGATGATGAACTTCAGCGTGGCGTAGCCGGCAGCGCAGGTTACCGGGTTGCCGCCGAAGGTAGAGCCGTGCTCGCCGGTGGCAAAGACAGAAGCCCTGTCCTTAGCCAGGATAGCTCCGATGGGTATGCCGCTGGCCAAGCCTTTAGCCAGTGTCATTATATCCGGCTCCACGCCGAACTGCTGGTAGGCGAAGAGGTTGCCGGTGCGGCCGATACCGGTCTGGATTTCATCCAGGATAAAGAGAACCCCTGTTTGCCGGCACAGCTCCTGCACCGCTTTTAGGTAGTTGTCGTCGGGCAGGTTGACGCCGCCCTCTCCCTGCACCGGTTCCAGCATCACGGCGCAGGTCTGGCTGTTTATGGCCGTCCTGATTGCTCCGATGTTGTTGTACTCGACATTGGCGAAACCGCTTGGTAATGGCATATATGGCTGTTGAAACTTGGGCTGGCCGCTGGCTGAGACCATAGCCAGAGTGCGTCCGTGGAAGGAGCCGGTGGCGGTAATCACCTCGTAGGCTCCGCCCAGGTGAAGATGACCATAGCGGCGGGCAAGCTTGACCGCCCCTTCGGTAGCCTCGGCACCGCTGTTGCAGAGGAAGACCTTGTCCAGACAGCTATTCTTGCACAGGAGCTCAGCCAGCTTTAGCTGGGGAATGGTATAGAAGCTGTTTGATGCCTGGATGAGGATTTTTACCTGCTCGGTCACCGCATCTACCACCGCCGGGTGGCAGTGTCCCAGGCTATTGACCGCCCAGCCGGCGACAAAGTCAAGGTATTCTTTATTGTTCTCATCCCATACCCTGGCTCCCTGCCCCCTTACTATGGTCAGCGGGGTACGCTTGTGGGTGGGCATATAGTATTTATGCTCCATTTCCTGCCAGTCGTTCAAATTCTACTCCTGTTAACCCTATCTGGTGAGGTTGTATATCAACCTCACCCCCTTCAAACTACCCCGTATTTTTTAACTTGCCTGCAAACTACCTGTTAACTTACTCTTTAGACTACTCTTTTCGGGCGGGCTTTATTGTCGTGCCGCTACCGCCGGCGGTAACTTCATCAAGCAGGGCGTGTTTCCGCCTGCCGTCTATTATGACGCAGGTGGTTGCCGTATTGCTTACCGCTCTCAGGCAGGCTTTGACCTTGGGTATCATACCCCCCGAAGCCACCCCCGAAGCCAGCAGGGCTTCGGCTTCGCCGGGTGATAGGCTGGGCAGTAATCTGCCCGACTCGTCATGGATGCCGTCGACATCGGTCAGAAGGATGAGCTTATCAGCACCGATGGCGGCAGCAATCTCGCCGGCGATGGTATCCCCGTTGATGTTGAGCAGGAGGGGCGATGCCTCCGGCCGGTCAAAGGAGTGGAGGCTCACCGGGGCAATCACCGGCACGAAGCCCGATTCGAGCAAGGTAGTAAGCAGTGACTGGTCAACGCTAACGACATTGCCTACATAGCCCATGTTCTTGTCCCTGATTCTGCCCTGGATGAGGCTGCCGTCGGCGCCACTGATGCCTACTGCCCGCCCACCACTGGTGTTGATGGCGGCTACGATTTCCTTGTTGACCAGCCCGCCCAGCACCGCGGTCACCATCTCAAGGGCCGCCCGGTCGGTTATCCGTTCCCCCTGGAAGAAGTCCGTTTTCGTGTTGTTCTGGTTCAACCACTTGGTAACGATATTGGCGCCGCCGTGGACCAGGGCCAGGGGCTTGCCCTGCTTCTGGATAGAGACAACGTCTTTGATGGTGGTATCCTTTTTGTCGAATATGGAGCCTCCGAGCTTGACTACAATAATCTCGCTGGGCTTGATAGTTAGATGTTCACTCATTTTTTTTTAATTCTATCAGGTCGTGTACTCGCTGTTGATGGTTACGTATTCTTCGGACAGGTCACAGCCCCAGGCGGTAGCCCTTGCCTCCCCCAAGTTGAGGTTGAGGTCTATGGCTACCCGGCTGTCTGCTAATGCCTGTACCACCTTATCTCTGTCAAAGGTCAGCGGACTGCCCCCCCTTATCAGGCAGATGCCGCCGATGTGCAGGTCGAGCTTTGATTCTACCAGCTCGGCGCCGCTCCTGCCGGCGGCGGCGATAATTCGCCCCCAGTTGGGATTGTTGCCGTGAATAGCCGCTTTTACCAGCGGCGAACCGATAATAGTCCTGGCGGCGGCTCTGGCATCACTGGTGCTGGCGGCGCCGCTTACTGTAGCCTCGATGAGCTTGCTGGCACCCTCGCCATCGCTGGCGATGGCTTTCGCCAGGTGGATACACACCTCGTTAAGGGCTTGCTGGAAAAGGGCGGCTTGCTGTGTCTGCCGTGTGATTACTTCATTACCGGCCAGGCCGTTAGCCATTAACAGCACCGTATCGTTGGGGCTGGTATCGCCGTCTATGGAGACCATATTGAAGGAGATATCCACTGCCTGGCGCAGTGCCGGGACAAGAAAATCTATATCAACGCCGGCATCAGTGGTCAAGAAACAGAGCAATGTGCCAAGCTGGGGGTGAACCATGCCGGAGCCTTTGGCGATACCACCTATGGTGAACCCCCCAGCTCTAAACGCCACCTCCTTGGTGGTGGTGTCTGTGGTCAGTATCGCTTCGGCTAGCGTATGTCCGCCATCCGGGGAGAGCTCGATTTCTCTGAGAGCCGATGATATTGAATCTATAGGTAGTTGCTTGCCGATTGGCCCGGTGCTGGCGACAAGGAATCCCTCCGGTGCTAGACTGGTCCTGTCTGCCGCCGAGGCTATCATAGCCAGGGCATTGCTCATTCCCTGCTCTCCGGTGCCGGCGTTGGCACAGCCGCTGTTTACCACCAGCCCCCTTATGGTCTTACTGGGCAGCCTTTCCTGACATAGTATGACCGGTGCTGGCTTCATCCTGTTCGAGGTGAACAGACCAGCGGTAATGCAGGCAGCCTCGGAAAGGAGGATGCCCAGGTCAAGGTTATTTCTGGCGTTATTCTTTATGCCAGCGCAGGTAGCGCCAGCCCTAAATCCCTTTGCCGAGGTAACTGTCCCCCCAGGAATAATCTCGAGCGCGGTTTCCATTATTGTTAAACTATATCATAGAAGCATAGCTTGGGCAATTAGGATTAAGTTAAAGGTTGCTGGATAGGCAGGCCTGTCTTTAATAATTAATCGTTGGCAGTGGGCTTGTCGATGGCACTCCTTAACCCCTTTATAAAAACCGCTATGTCTACCGTCGGTTCTTCGGCTTCCATAAGCTGAATTATACGACTGCCGACAATCACCCCATCCGCCAGACGGGCTACCTGCCCCGCCTGCTCCGGCGTCGATATGCCGAAGCCGACACACAGCGGCTGGGCGGCTAGAGCCTTCACCCTGGCTATGAATGCCTCCAGGTCGGCGGGCAGTTCTTCTCTGGCACCGGTAACGCCGGTTACCGACACCAGGTAGATAAAGCCCCTTGACCTCTCGGCGACCAGGCTGATGCGCTCCTCGGTGCTGGTCGGCGCCAGCAGATAGATGAGGTCAAGTCTCTGCCTCTTAGATATAGCCTCCAGCTCCGAGCCTTCCTCCGGCGGTAAATCGGGGATGATCAGACCATCAACCCCGGAGACGGTACAGTCCATGCAAAATGTCTCAACTCCATACTGCAAGACTGGATTGAAATAGCCCATAAAAACCAGTGGTATGTTTACCATCTGGCGCAACTGCTTGACTATATCGAGGCAGATTCCGGGGGTAATTCCGTTCTGCAGGGCATAGTGGCTTGCTTTTTGAATGGTGGTGCCGTCAGCCAGGGGGTCGGAGAAGGGAATCCCCAGCTCGACGATGTCACAGCCGCTTTCAGCCAAGACGGGAACAACCTTCAGGGTGGCTTCAACACTGGGGTAGCCGACGGTGATATAGGCTATGAGGGCTTTATGCCCCGGCCGTTTGAAGACGGAGTCGATGCGGTTCAAAGCTTCACCCCCAGGGCGTCGACGACGATGTCCATGTCCTTATCGCCTCGTCCGGAAAGGTTGACCACGATAACCCTCTCCTTATCCAGTGAACTCGCTATCTTGGCGGAGTAGGCTATGGCATGAGCCGGCTCCAGCGCCGGGGTAATACCTTCTGTCCGGCACAACAGTTGAAAGCCATCAAGCGCTTCTTTATCACTCACTGCAACGTATTCAACCCGCCCGCTATCCTTGAGGTAGCTGTGCTCAGGACCAACCCCGGGGTAGTCCAGTCCGGCAGAGATGCTGTGGGTCTCTCGAATCTGTCCATTTTTATCTTGAAGAAGGTAGGACTTTGCCCCATGGAGCACCCCTATCCTTCCGGAGACCAGTGAGGCGGCGTGCTCCCCGCTACTGAGACCCTTGCCAGCCGCCTCTACGCCGATGAGCTTGACGTCCTTATTTTCCAGGAAGGGATGGAAAATACCGATGGCGTTGCTGCCGCCGCCGACACAGGCGATTATATAATCGGGCAGGCGGCCTAGCTTTACCAGGGCCTGCTCTCTGGTTTCTTTGCCGATTACCGATTGAAAGTCTCGTACTATCATGGGGTAGGGGTGGGGGCCGACCACCGAGCCGAGGAGGTAGTGTGTCTCCCGGGGGTGGGTCACCCAGTCTCTGATTGCCTCGTTGATGGCGTCCTTAAGCGTTCGGCTTCCCCCGGAGACCGGCCTTACCTCGGCACCCATCAGCTTCATGCGGAAGACGTTGAGAGACTGGCGGCGGATATCCTCCTCGCCCATATAGATGATGCACTCCAGCCCCAGCATGGCGCATACAGCGGCGGTAGCCACCCCGTGCTGTCCGGCTCCGGTCTCGGCGATGATTCTCTGCTTGCCCATTCTGCGGGCGAGGAGACCCTGCCCCAGAGCGTTGTTAATCTTGTGGGCTCCGGTATGAGCCAGGTCTTCCCTCTTAAGAAAAATCCGAGCACCACCGCAGTGACGGCTTAAACCTTCCGCCGGATAGAGCGGTGTCGGCCTTCCAGAATAGTCTCTTGATAGCTCGTTAAACACCGCCCAGAAGGCGGCGTCTACCTTAGCCTGATTGTAGGCTTCTGCCAGCTCGTCCAGCACCGGCATCAGTGTCTCGGGAACGAACCGCCCGCCGTAGTCGCCAAAGTATCCCCTTTCGTCGGGTTGCACTTGCCTGCCTCCTTTTTAGATTATATTATAACCCCTCACCTCGAAGAGTCTTCGACCTTTATCCCTATCACCTTCCAAGGAGGAGAGGGAAGGTAGTTTTAAGAGAGGCTTCGCCTCTCATTGACTTTCCTTACTATATTGATAAAAGCTTTAATTTTTGAAATATCCTTGTTGCCATCGGTCTCGACGCCGGTGGAGACATCGACTCCCCAGGGCTTGACCCTCTCGACCAGTTGCCCAATATTGTCTTTATTGAGACCACCGGCGATAATCACCGGGAACCTGGCTGACACCTCCTCCGCCAGTTGCCAGTCAAAGGTCTGCCCCGTGCCACCGTAGGCTTCGCCGACCCGCGAATCGAGCAGGCAGACAAGCCTTTCGCTATTAAGCATACGGTAGCCGGTCTCTATTTCGGCAAGGATGTCGTTATTTGCCTTACCGGCTGATACGGGGATAACCATGATAATCGGTTTTTTAATCTCCCGGCAGTAGCTCCAGCTTTCATCGCCGCTCAGTTGCACCCAATCCAGACGGCACAAGTCGGCGATGCGGTTGACCTCGCCAGCCGAAAGGTTAACGAAAACGCCGACTACCATCGGGCGGGATTTCATGTTATGGACGGCTTCTGATATCATTACCGCCTTATCCGGGGAGACCTGACGGCGGCTGGGGGCAAGGACCAGCCCTAGGAAATCGGCACCGGCTTTAGCCGCTGCCAGGGCGTGTTCTATCTCGGTTAGCCCACAGATCTTTACCCTGGTCATGACAATAGCTCCCTCATCCTGGCGGCGATGTCGCGAGCGGACATCAGGTACTCGCCGACGAGAACGGCGTTAACCCCCAGTTGGCTCATTTTCTCTATGTCACTGCGGTCTTTGATACCGCTCTCGCTGACCACTATGCGGTCGGGAAAAACGAGCGGCCTCAGCCGTTCGGTGGTGGCAGTATCGACGGCGAAGGTGGTGAGGTCGCGGTTGTTGATGCCGATAATTCTAGCCTGGCACCTGTGGGCGATTTCCAGTTCGGCTTCGTTGTGTACCTCCACCAGACAGCTCATCCCCAGCTCGTGGCTCAGCCCTAACAGTTCCTCCAGTTGCCGGTAGCTCAGGATAGCAACGATGAGCAGCAGGCTATCGGCGCCATAAGCCCGGGACTCGTATACCTGGTAGGGGTCGTGGATAAAGTCCTTTCTCAGCAGGGGCGTCCTGTTACCCAGAGACTTCCTGATGTCTCTCAGGTGGCTGAGGTTACCCTGGAAATGTCTGGTTTCAGTCAGCACCGATATCGCCGAAGCGCCGTTATCGGCGTAGGTCTGGGCTATCGCCACCGGGTCGAAATCGTGGCGGATTACCCCCCGGGAGGGCGATGCTTTTTTGATCTCGGCGATGAGCTGAATGCGCTCGCCACAGAGAGCCGAGGCGAAGTCGAGCGGCGGAGACTGCTCCAGCGCCATACTTCGCAACTCTTCCAGCGGGAAGTTGCTTTTTCTAGCTTCCAGCTCCGGTATGTTATCGGCGACTATCTTTTCCAGAATCATTGGCTGTTTCCTAATCCAGGCTGTTGCTGAATTCGATTAGCTGCTCCAGTTTAGCCAGGGCGCGGCTATCATCTATCGCCTCCCTGGCAAGGGCTACCCCTTCCTGGAGCGTATTCACCCTGTCGCCGGCCAGCATGGCGGCGGCGGCGTTCATCAGCACCGCATCCTGTCTGGGGCCCGGGGTACCCATCAGGACTCCACGCAGCAGGGCGGCATTCTCATCGAGGCTGCCGCCAGCCAGGCTGTCACGGCTGGACTTAGGTAAGCCGAGGTCGTCGGGGCTGACGGAGTAGTTATCAATGTCGTCATCCTTGAGCTCGCAGATATGTGTTTTCCCAGTGACCGTGATTTCGTCCAGCCCGTCTTCGCCGTGAACGACCAGGGCATGGCGACAGCCCAGAGCCTGCAGCGCTATCGCCATCTTTTCCAATAGCGAGCCGTCGGCCACACCTAACACCTGAGCCTTGGCGCCGGCGGGATTGGTCAGGGGGCCGAGGATATTGAACACGGTGCGGATGCCGATCTCGCGCCGCGGAGCCGCAGCATACTTCATCGCCGGGTGGAATGCCGGGGCGAACATGAAACCTATGCCCACCTCCTCGATGCACCTCTTAACCTGTTCCGCATTCAGGTCAATCTTGACCCCCAGCGCCTCCAGGACATCGGCACTGCCGCATCGGCTACTCATAGCCCGGTTGCCATGTTTGGCTACTCTCATTCCGGCGCCAGCGGCAACAAAGGCGGCCGCCGTGGAGATATTAAAGGTTTGGCAGCCATCACCGCCGGTGCCGCAGGTGTCTACCACCGGGGCGTTGATAACCACCGTTACCGCCTTAGCCCGCATCGTCTTTGCCAGTCCGACTATTTCATCGATATTTTCCCCCTTTAGCCTGAGGGCGGTGACGAAGGCGCCGAACTGGGCCGGTGTCGCCTCGCCGTTCATTATTTCCTGCATAACCGATGCCGCCTGTCCCTCGGTGAGCGACTGCCCCGATACCAGTAGATTTATGGCTTCTTTAATCATACTAGCCTCCTAACCGTTTACTGCGAAGTAGAGTTCGCTTGGAAACATTATCTATATACTTGTTCATTTAACCTCACCCCCTTAGCCCCCTCTCCTTAAAAAGGAGAGGGGGGAAGAGGTTTTAAAGAGAGGCTCCGCCTCTCTTATACTCTCTATTATTTATCCCGCTCCTTTCGCAGGAAGTTTCTTAATATATCCTTGCCCACCTGGGTCATAAACGACTCTGGGTGGAACTGGATGCCCTCTGTCGGGTAATGGCGGTGGCGCAGCCCCATAATGGTGCCGTCGTCCGTCCAGGCGGTTACTTCGAGGCAGTCGGGCAGTCCATCGCGCTGTACCGCCAGCGAGTGATAGCGGATGGCGGAGAAGGGATTGGGTAACCCGCTAAACACCCCCCGGTTGTTGTGATATATAAGGGAAGACTTGCCGTGCATGATTTCCCTGGCTTGTACGATAGTAGCGCCGTAGCTATAGCCGAGGCACTGGTGTCCCAGGCAGACGCCGAGCACTGGCAGTCTGGGGGCGAAGTATCGGATGGCATCATTGGATATTCCAGCCCGGGCCGGTACCGAAGGTCCGGGGGATACCACTATACGCTGTGGTTTGAGCTTCTCAATATCTTCGGGCGTCGTCTTATCGTTGCGCACTACCACCACCTCCTCGCCCAGCTCGCTCAGGTACTGGAAGAGGTTGTAGGTAAAACTGTCATAGTTATCAATCAGTAACAGCATAATCAACCTCAGGTATTGTGCTCGCTCTCGGCCTGCCTGATAGCTTTTAGTAACGCTTGGGCTTTGTTCATGCTTTCCTCGTACTCACGTTCCGGTATGCTATCGTAGACGACGCCGCAACCCGCCTGCGTATAGGTGATACCCTCTTTGACGACCATGGTCCTTATGGCTATCGCCATATCCATATTGCCCGAGAAGGACAGGTAACCGACGGCGCCGGCATAAACACCCCTCTTTTCCAGCTCAAGCTCGGCGATTATCTCCATAGCCCTGATTTTGGGCGCTCCGGACACCGTGCCCGCCGGGAAGCAGGCGCGCAGGGCGTCAAAGGCGTTCATATCCGGGCGCAGTTTGCCCTGCACATGGGTTACCAGGTGCATAACGTGGGAGTAGCGCTCGACCTCCATCAGGTCGCTGACCTCGACGGTGCCAGGATGGCTCACCCGCCCGATGTCGTTACGCCCCAGGTCGACCAGCATAATGTGTTCGGCACGCTCCTTTTCGTCGCCCTTCAATTCTTGTTCCAATGCCGCATCCTCGGTTGGGTTATTACCCCTTGGTCTGGTTCCGGCAAGGGGGCGGGTCATCACCATGCCGTCTTCTACCCTCACCAGAATCTCGGGGGAAGCCCCGATGATATAGAAATCGTTAAAATCAAGGAAGAACATATACGGGGAGGGGTTGATGGTGCGTAGCGCCCGATAAATCTCGAAGGGGGCGACGCTGGTGGGCTGAGCCAGGCGCTGGGACAACACCACCTGTATGGCTTCGCCATCGGTGATATAACGCTTTATCTTGAGGACGCTTTCTTCGAACGCTTCCCGGGAGAAGTTGGAAGAAAGCCTATCCCTGTTCATAGGATGAGGAGCGGTTCTGGTTGGCTGGCTCGGTTTTATTGGCTGGTTCAGTCTATCTACCAGACTGTTTATCCTGTCCACCGCCTTGTGATAGGCCGTCTCGATGTCCCCGTCGAGATGGACGTGGCTCAAGACCTTAATCTTATGAGTGACGTGGTCGAAGACGAGCATGGTGTCGACGAACATAAAAAGCGACTCGGGTAAGCCCAGCGGGTCACTGTCCGGGGAGGGCAGGTCCTCGAAGCGGGTTACTGTTTCGTAGGCCAGGTAGCCCACAGCGCCGCCGCAGAAGCGGGGAAGGCCGCTGACGGGTATTATCTTGTATTTGTTCAGTTCTTCGGCAATGCGTGGCAGGGGGTCTATCTTATCACTCCCATTGGTGGTTAACACCCGGTACGGCTCAGTGCCGATGAAGCTGTAGCGAGCCAGCCGCTCGCCACCCTCGACGCTTTCCAGGAGAAAGGAGTGCCCGCCGCGGTTAATCTTCAGGAAAGCGGAGACGGGTGTCTCCAGGTCGGCAACGATTTCACGGTATACGGGCACTAGGTTACCGTCCTTCCTGAGTTTCTTAACCTCTTCAAGTGTCGGGTAAAACATTTTTTCCCTCATTAATATAAAAACCCCTCGCCCATAGGGGCGAGGGGTTATCCTTCGCGGTGCCACCCTAATTGGTCGCCGTCAGACGACCATCTCTTTCAGGTACGGCTTCCTCAAAGTGAAGCGATACCCTGGGTTATACTAACGGTACCCTCTCCGTCAAGGCCTACTCGGGGTATCCCTTTCGGTTTGCAGCTCCCGAGTCCATTCAGCCCCGGCATCGGCGCCGGCTCACACCTTACCCGACTCTCTGTGCCTAGCTGGTGGGCTTACTAGTCTCGTTCCCAGCCTTTCTTTATACAGTTACAGGTAGTATATACAAGCTAATTGATTATTGTCAAGTAGCTTATGGACTTATCGGTTGCAGTCGTTGCTAGGGCTGTGTTTTACCCGAAAGCCTCTTTTCTATGGCGGCAACGGCATCCATAATTGCTGATTTTAACAGCTCTATCTGTTGCAAGGCGCTTTTCGCTGACTGCTCAACCTTGGAAATCTTCTCGGCGGCGACCCGGGCGGCTTCGCTGGCGGCTTTCTCGCCGGCCTTTCTGGCTTCCTCGGCAGCGTCACGGGCATTCTTTGCCGCCTCATTGGCCAGCCTGATGCTGTCCTCAATCCCATCCAGTATCTGAGGCAGTGGCTGGGTCATTATTTTCCTGGGTTCGGTCTCGTTAGCCATTATTGTCATCCCTCCATCTGTTTCACGCTTGATTACATTATATACTGATGCCTTATCGGTAGTAAATAGATAATTTGTACGGTTTAGAAGTATAAAAGATAGGAATTAGGGACCAATGGAGCCAGGGGTAGGGAGTGGTTGGCTAGCCCTGCTGACTGCCCTTTGTCGAACCCCTTTTCGGGGGGAACTTTACCGGAGAGATCTTCAGTCTAAGGTCACAGTACAGACAGCGATTCGCTTCCTTGACCGCCGATTCTTCGTCGTAGGTATGCTCTACCATATTGAAGTTCCCGCTTCTCTGCTGTGGTGGCAGGCAGGGCGTTTTCAGGCGCTGCTGGTAGGCGAAGCCCTGTTCACAGCCAAGCCAGGTTTCGAGTTTCTCGGCTGGTGCCAGTTTCTCGTTTATGATGCCGTTACCACCGAGGTATTTATCTATGGCGATAGCTCCTATTCTACCAGCGGCGATGGCTTTAATGACCGATGCCGGACCGGATACGGCGTCGCCACCGGCGAAGACACCCTCTCTGCTGGTGGCGCTGTCGTCGTTTTTGGTCTTAATCAGGTTGCCCCGTCTGGTTGCCACCTGGAAGCCCTCGGGAATCTCGGTCATCTGACCGATGGCGGCGATGACGGTGTCGTAGTCGGTGGTGAACTCACTGCCCTCGATGGGCTCGGGGCGCCGCCGTCCGCTGGCGTCGGGCTCGCCCAGCTTCATACGGAGGCACTGGAGCTTGACCGCTCCGTTCTCCTGCAATACCCTGGCTGGTGCCGTCAGGTAGACGATGTTTATCTTCTCCTCTAGGGCGCCATCGACCTCCTCGTCGCTGGCTGGCATCTCGTTGCGCGTCCGGCGGTAGATAATGTTTACATCTTTGGCGCCGAGCCTTTTGGCGGAGCGGGCGGCGTCTATAGCGACATTGCCGCCGCCGATAACGGCTACCCGGTTTCCCGTTTTCACCCTTCGCCCCAGGCTGACGTCTCTCAGGAAGGATATGGCGTCCAACACGCCGGGGCTGTTCTCACCCTCCACCCCCATAACAGTCCCCCGGTGGGCGCCGATGGCCAGGAAAACGGCATCGTAGCCCTGCTCGAAGAGGCTATCCAGGGACTCTATCCTGGTACCGGTCTTGATTTCGAACCTGCCCTGCCTGATTTCATCGATTTCGGCATCCAGCACTTCGTTGGGCAGACGGTATTCGGGTATGCCGACCCGCAGCATACCACCGGTAGCCGGCAGGGCTTCGAACACGGTAACGCTGTGCCCCAGGTTGGCGAGGTAGTAAGCCGCAGTCAAGCCGGCCGGGCCCGAGCCGACTATCGCTACTTTTTTGCCTGATGGTGATGATTTCCTTGAACTTTTCTTCCAGGCTCCGGTATCTCTTTCAGCGGCGAAGCGTTTGAGGTTCTTTATGGAGATAGCCTCGTTTACTTCGCCGCGGCGGCAGACGTCCTCGCAGGGGTGGTCACAGACGTAGCCCAGCACCCTGGGGAAGGGGACCTTCTCCCTTATCACCGCCGCCGCTTCGACGTATTTGTTGTCGTGTATGAAACGGATATAACGGGGGATATCTATCCCCGCCGGGCAGGTGTTACGGCAGGGGATGAGCGCCGCCTCACGGCTTTTACCCACTTCCAGTAGCTCGTTCTTGTCCCTGATGGCACCGGTGGGGCAGACCTCGATGCAGGCACCGCAAAAGCGGCAGTTGGCATCGGCTAGGGAGCGGTCGAAGGCGGTGCCGATGTAGGTGTCTTTACCCCTCTTTATAAACGACAGCACCCCGATGCCACGCAGTTCGTTGCAGGCTCTAACGCACCGCCCGCACAGTATGCACTTATCCAGGTCGTGCTCGAATAGAGGATTGCCGCTGTTGACCGGGATGTCCCTGGGTTGAGCTCTCAAGCGTTGCTCGTTAATCCCCAGATACTGGGCGACCGCCTGTAGCTGGCAGTTAAGGTTGGACGGGCATATCAGGCAATCGAACGGATGGGAAGCGAGCGTCAGCTCCATAGCGATACGGCGTATGTGCTCTACCCGGGGCGTTACTGTTTTAACCACCATACCCTCCGTGGCTCTGGTGGTGCAGGAGGTTGGCAGTCCCCGCATGCCCTCAATCTCGACGATGCACAAACGGCAGGCGCCGAGTGGGCTCAGGTCGGGGTGATGGCACAGGTTTGGTATGTATATACCGGCATCCAGTGCTGCCTCCAGCACCGGTTTCCCTTTTTCGGTGACGACCTCTCGTCCGTCAATATTGAGCGTTATTTTTTCCAAGTTACTTCCTCAGCTTGACTTTTTCCAGCTGCCGACGGGTATAGGCTTATCGGGTGTCTCCGGCTGTTCCCCACTGACCTTGACCACAGCGCCGAAACGGGACGGGCAAACGTCCAGGCAGGTGCCGCACTTGGTGCACTTGTCCTGGTCTATAACGTGTATCATCCGTTTGTCACCGATGATGACGTCGACCGGGCAGTTCCTCATACATATAAGGCATCCCTGGCACTTTTCCGGCAGGATGTGGAATGATATAAGGTTCTTACAAGACCTGGACGGACACATTTTCTCGTTGATGTGGGTTTCGTATTCATCGCGGAAGTATCTGATGGTGGTCAGCACCGGGTTGGGGCAGGTTCCCCCTAAAGCGCAGAGTGAGCCCAGCTTGATAGCCTCACCCAGCTCTAGAAGTAAGTCTATATCTTCCGGCTTACCCCTGCCCTCGGTGATGTCGGTTAGAATCTCCAGCATCTGCATGGAACCCTCGCGGCACATAACGCACTTGCCGCAGGACTCTGCCTGGGTGAAGGAGAGGAAGTATCGCGCCAGGTCGACCATGCAGGTATCGCTATCTGTGATTATCATGCCCCCGGAGCCCATAATAGCCCCGGCGGCGGCTAACTGCTCGTAGTCGACGGGGAAGTCGAGAGCGCTGGCGGGCAGACAGCCTCCGGATGGGCCGCCGGTCTGCACCGCCTTGAACTCCTTGTTATTCGGAATACCCCCGCCGATATCGTAGACAATCTGGCGGAGCGTGGTGCCCATAGGCACTTCAATCAGACCGGTTCGTTCCACCTTACCAGCTAGGGCGAAGGTCTTGGTTCCCTTGCTTTTCTCGGTGCCGTATCCGGCGTAAGTATCGGCTCCCATCTGCAGAATGGCTGATACGTTAGCCCAGGTCTCGACGTTGTTTATATTGGTCGGTTTGCCCCACAGCCCCGATGCCGCCGGGAAGGGAGGGCGTGGGTAGGGCATACCACGCTTGCCTTCCAGTGAGCGTATCATGGCTGTCTCCTCGCCGCAGACAAAGGCGCCGGCTCCCTCTTTGATCACTATCTTGAAGCTGAAGCCGGAGCCGAGGATGTTATCACCTAGAAGACCGTAGTCCTCCATTTGTTTCAGGGCGGTCCTGAGGTGGGCGATAGCCAGGGGATACTCTGCGCGGATGTAGATGTATCCATAGGTGGCGCCAATGGCGTAGGCGCCGATTAGCATTCCCTCCAGGACGGCATGGGGGTCGCCCTCCAGGAGCGAGCGGTCCATAAAGGCTCCCGGGTCGCCCTCATCGGCGTTGCAGATGATGTATTTCTCCTTCCCCGGGGCGTCGTGGCAGAAGCGCCACTTGGTGCCGGTGGGAAAGCCGGCTCCGCCCCTTCCCCTGAGCCCGGACTTGCTTACCTCTTCGATTACCTCTTCGGGGGTCATATTCAGCGCCCGCTCCAATCCACTGTAGCCGTTGTTAGCGATGTAGTGGTCGATGTCTCCAGGGTCGATATGACCGCAATTACGGGTGGCTATTCTCACCTGCGGTGCAAACATAGGTAGCTGGGCAAGGCTGGGAATGCCATCAATCTCTTCCTCGCCTATGGTGCCCAGAGCCAGGTCGGCTCTGGGATTGTCGTTTACTATATAGTCCGTTACCAGCTGAGAGGCGATTTCCGGGGTAACATTGCTGTAGCAGATACGGGGACGGCCGCGCTTGGCGATATCAACCAGGGGTTCGGCGTAGCAGCAGCCGATACAGCCAACCTCTATAATACTGGCGTCTATGTTTCCTTTTTCAAGCTCGGCACGGATGCAGTCGGCTACACTAAGCGCCCCCGAAGAGCGACCACAGGTAGCCGCCCCGACGTAGATGCGGGGCTTATCGCTGTTTACCAGGGCTTCCCACTTGCCCATGGCTCTTTTTTGTATCTCTGCAAAGGTCATGCCATCACCGCTAATGAAGCTACTTATATTTTCCCAGGACTTCCTTTACCTTGACCGGTGTCATACGGCTGTGGACGTCTTCGTCAATAACCATAACCGGTGCCAGGGCACAACAGCCGAAGCAGGCGACCCTCTCCATACTGAACCTGAAGTCATCGGTCGTCTGCCCGGGCTTGATGCCCAGCTCACGCTCGACGCTTTCAGCAATCCGCTCGCCGCCTATGACATAACAGGCGGTACCGAGACAGACCTTGATGATATGGTCTCCGGGCCGGTGGAAACGGAACTGGGCGTAGAAGCTGGCGACGCTGTATATGTCGTTCTCGGATATGCCTAAGTGACGGCTGATTTCAGCTACAGCTTCTTCCGATATGAACTTTTCCGCTTCCTGAACCTTCTGTAGAATAGGTATCAGGTTGCTCCGGTCACTGGCGAACTGTGTTATAACCCCTTGTGCCTGACTGCCCATTACGAAAATCCCCCAAAAAAGGGTAATGAAAAGATATTATACGATAGCAAGGGTTTTTTGGCAAGCTCGCTTTCCGCCTGGGCTAATTCCGGGGAACTCCTTCAGCCAGTCTCAAGGTATTGACAAGCATTCTGCCTGGGATTATGATGCTACAAAGACCTGGCGGGAAAACTTTAATGGCTCCCCGATACGGTAAAGGACAGAGAGTAGTAATAGTACCGGCGAAAAACCAGAGCCTGTCGCCGAGAGACTCGGCTATTGAGCCGTATGTCGGCAAAGACGGTAAGATTATCGATTATTACTGGATAGATTCGCGTACGGGTATGCAGAGTATCTACATCTACACTGTGAAGATGAGAGAAGACAGCAAAGAGGTCGTGGTACACGAAGACGAATTGAAGGCATACATAGAGTAGCTTTTTAGAAAATACATTGCTTTGATGCCACTGCTGTCTACCGTTTTGCCCTTGCCCCCGATAGTCCTATTTATATTCCATACGCAAAGATAAAGGGATGCTTCGTCAGGACGTGCTGAGCCCTGGCGCAATTTATATCGCTATTACTTTTTTATCCCCGGGGCGAACAGCAGTAATAGGCTGGGCAGGGCGAAGAGCGCCATCAGGAAGGATAGGGTTATCATCACCGCCGTCATGACGCCGAAGGTAGCGAACATTGGCATCGGAGCGAAGGCTATGACGGCGAAGCCCGATGCCGTGGACAGGGTGGTGCCAAGGAGGGCGACGCCGGTGCTCCGGGCTGTATTGTAGAGGGCTGTCCTCTTGTCCGGGCTTTTTCTTAGCTCCTGGCGAAAACGCTCGGTGAAGTGTATGGAGAAGTCTATACCGATACCGACGGAGATGGCGGCGATGGTGGCTGTCATCAGGTTGATATGGTAGCCCATAATATACATTAGCCCGTAAAGCCAGCAGACCACCAGCATCACCGGTATCAGGGTCACGATGGCATATATCAGGGAGCGAAAGACGATAACTAGTAATAACAGACAAGCGGCGATGGCGATGAGGAGGGAGTTGTTCATAGAGCTGGTGATGGCGCTGAACTGGGCGTCGCGGACATAGGCGTCGCCGGTAAGCCCGTAGAAGGTGATGCCGGGCACGCCGCTCATCGCCTCTTCCATATCATTATTAAGCTCATCGGCTGATTCCCGGACTATCGCCTGCTCGCGAGTACCCGGTATGCCGATGGATATCAGGGTGGCATATTCGTTGTCCGGCTCGCTGTAGATGAAGTCTTCTTTTATTTGCTGGGGGGTATAGAGTATCGTGTTTTCGTCCAGCGGGATGCCATACTCGGTTATGTAGCCGTAGACGGCAGAGACCTGTTCCGATGTATCCGGGATAAGGTCTCCATTGGTATCGGTCACAGCTATCCCGAAAGACGTCTCTATCTGCTGGCGGGTGTAGTCGCCGGTGACGATCACTGCCAGGTAGTCGAGAAGGGGTGTGCTGGCACTCGGTTGACCATCGGTCGTTTGCCGGGCGACGTGCTCGTTATCCTCCATTTCGTAGACGACTGCTTTCATAGATGCCAGCGCTCCCGGCTGTGTGAAATCACCCCTGATATAGAGGATAGCTGCCTCACCCCCCTTCTGGGCGATATGTTCATCCAGCTTGTTCAGTCCAATGACAAAGCCAGATTTCGGGTCGAGGGCTTCTTCCGGGTCCAGCCCGGTCTCCAGGTTGAGCCAGCCCCAGATGGACGCCACAGTGACCATCAGTATGAGGGGCAGTGTTAAAAACCACTTATTGCTGAACCATAGGGTAAGGCCGCCCATTATGGAGCTGCGCCTGGCCGGGATACTCCTAATCTCGGCGGCAATGGCTTTCAGGCTTCTGCGGTTATCGAACCACATTGCTATTGCCGGCACAAAAAGCCCAAGGATGATAAAGGTGGCAAAGATAGCTGCCGAGGCGGCGATGGCAAACTCCTCAATTGATTCTATGCCTGAGATGGCATTGGAGCCAAAGGCGACGATGGTAGTCAGCATAGCCAGCACCAGGGCGCTACCAATGCCTTGGGTTGAGTTGCCCAGGGCGTGTCTGGGGAAATAGCCCTTTCTCTTCTCCTCCCGGTAGCGGAATAAGGCGTGAATGGCGTAGTCTATTCCCAGCACCAGAATGGTGATGGGTACGATAAGTTCGAGAATAACCGAACTCTTGAGCCCGATGAAGTTGGAGAAACCCTTGAGCCAGATGAGGACCATGCCCAGTCCCAGGCCGGATACCAGCGTTACCATAAGTGAGCGGAAGATGATAGCAACGATAAACAGTATAAGTGTGATGGCCGCTATCAGCATCGGGGTATTTATTCGCCCCTCGTCGGCTATCTCAAGCTGTAAATCTATATTCAATCCCCATATCTGGTAGGCTTCCTGCTGGCCGCGGAGTATCTCCAGTACATCCCGGCCGAAGTGCTCCAGGGCAAGCTTGCCAGTGTATTCCTGCCCGATACTGGCAGGGTAGTCATCGATAACGGTCTCCCGGTCGGATTTGACGACGATTATTATCGCCGGCGATATCCATAGATTGACGCCTTCGGTGGTCTCTTCATAATCAGCCTGGATGGAGAACGTCTGCTCTATGTCTTTGGTCTGGGGGTTGCTGAGGATGTCGTTTATTGCCTGTTTAACCTGAGTGTCGCTGGCGTTAGCCAGGCTGACCAGTCCGTTGCTACCGAGCATGAGGGCAGTATTGACGGCGTCGGCTATGGTATAAATCCCGATAGTGGTATCGCCCGTCAGCTTACTGTGGCTCTGGTGCAGGAAAGGCGATAGGTCGCCCTCTCTCAACGCCTCCTGGTTCTGGTAGAGCCGGTACAGGTTTTCCTGAGTAAGAATGTCATCATCAAAGGCTTCAGCGATGAAGACCATGGTATAGACTTCGGAAGGGAAGTTTTCCCTGACCTCTTCGTACCATATAACCGTGTCATTGCCGGATGGGTTATCGCTGGCGGTCTCCGTCGGCGGCATTAGAAAGAGGGGCACGACCAGCGCTGCGGTTATTAACAGCACAAAGAAAACGAGCCACGGCGAGCGTCGCTCGAGGGCATTGCCCAGCCAGCCGTAGAATCCTTTTCGCCTTTCACCGTGGTTTTCCATTATCAGGTATATATAACATAAAACAGCGAATACTGGCAAAGACCTGTTCAGGTTTGGAGCGGTCTTTTGTGGTAATTAGAGACAAGGGGCTCTTTCACTTATTTAAACGCAAATCTATTACCATTGAACAAACATCGGAATTTAGAATATCGGAAGGGATAGATATGAGTAAAAAGAAACAGCCAAGAAAGATATACGGCAAATCAACCCACTACTGGTGGGAAGAGATGAAGCTGCTAATCAGGTAGCTAAGAATTTATTCACCACTGGACAAACATCGGCATAACGACATGGATGTAGTTGTCTACCCCTTCCGGGCGGAAGACGCCGGGGCTGGAAGGGCTGGTGACCTCCAGGGCGACCTGTTGCTCGCGTAGGGCGTCGAGAACCTGGGTGATATATCTACCGTTAAAGGCGATCTTCGCCTCTTCACCCTGCACCACGGCGTCAATCTCGCCGACATCATCGCCTATCTCCTCTGAGCGGGCGGAGATTATTAGCTTATCACGGTTCGCCTTTTCCCCGGGGGTAATCACCAGGCGGACGATGCCACTGCCGTCGCGAGCGAAGATGGAGGCTGTCTTGGTCGCACTTAAAAACTGGGCAACATCGACTACGGCGCGTGTATTGTAGCTCTGGGGGATGAGCTGGTCGTATTTGGGGAAGGAACCCTGTACCAGCTGGGATATCAGCTCAATGTCTTTCATGCAGAATAGAATCTGGCTGTTGTTAGTGTTCAGTTTTATGGCGATGGGTTCTTCCTGGTCGGTTGCCATACGGTTTAGCTCAGCCAGGGTTCGTGCCGGGATTATAGCCGTTGTCTTCTGTTTGACCGGGGTGGACAGGGGGAGCTTGTATACGGCCAGTCTGAAGCCGTCAGCCGC
Source organism: Dehalococcoidales bacterium (assembly GCA_034431095.1). Classification (GTDB taxonomy): domain Bacteria; phylum Chloroflexota; class Dehalococcoidia; order Dehalococcoidales; family W693; genus W693. The sequence goes on from DAOUDM010000042.1 coordinate 41,781, forward strand.
CGCCAGCGTCAGCAGATCACCTTCAAAATCGGCATTGACACCGGTGAGTACCGGCCGGGACTCGTCCGAAGCGGCGGCAAAGACGACTTGGCTAATCCCGTGACGCAGTGCCTCTGCCTCCACCTGGGTGGTAACGCCCTCTTCGACCTTGGGTATGGGGGGGAAATCGGCGGCGTCGACACCGCTGATTCTGGCTTCAAATCGGGCGCATTTCAGCTCCAGTGTCTTGGTCTTATGGGCAAGGCTGATGTCAATCTTATCGCTGGGCAGTGAGGAAACGAATTCGGTAATCAGCCGCGCCGGGACGGTAATCGCCCCCTCCTCCTCTATTTTGGCGCCTATCCAGCAACTGATAGCCATTTCCAGATTGGTAGCCACCAGCTTGAGACGACCCTGGTCGGTAGCCAGAAGAACGTTGTTGGTTATGGGCAGGGTCGTCCTGGTAGCTGCCGCCCGTCCAACTAGGCTAAGCCCGCGGTCCAGGTTCTCCTGAAGGCATGATAGTTTCATGTTCCACCCCCATAGAGTGACTTTGTAGTGGTGTAGTATATACCAATATTGGGCAATACTCAAGTAGGGTACTGGCTTTATTGGATATTTTTACCATACTTTAGTCTCGAGAGCAAAGAGAATGCTTCTCTTGCCGCATGTCCTCTGTGGCTAGCCCGATTCTTTATTTCCGGGGGCAGTTCAGCCATTGTCCTGTCCAGTTCTGGAATGTAGAAGACAGAGTCATAGCCGAAGCCCTGTTTCCCTCTGGGTTCGAATGTAATATAGCCGTGACATTCACCGGAGCATATATTGACCTGCCCCTCAGGCGTGGCTATGGCGATAACGCATCGGAACCTCGCCCGGCGCTCCTCCCAGGGCACGTCCTTGAGTTGTGCTAGCAGGTGGTTGATTCGGTTGGTATCGGAAGCATTTTCCCCGGCGTAGCGAGCCGAGAGTACTCCGGGCTTGCCGTTCAAGGCTTCAACTTCCAGTCCGGAGTCGTCAGCCAGGGATAACAGATGGCTTTCGATAGCCATAGTTATCGCCTTTAGCGTGGCGTTTTCCTCCAGGCTCTGGCCGACCTCGTCTACTTTAGAATTGATGCCTATATCGGCTGGGGAGACCATCTCGTAGGGCAAGCCCTGGAGGAGGCTTTTCAGTTCGCACAGCTTATGCTTGTTGCCCGTTGCCAGCAGGAGTCGGGACATTCCACTACTCCTCCAGTGGCTGAAACCTTCCCTTGATTCTCTCCATTATCTGGGGCATGGTGGTATACTCCATCTCCTCCAGTGGCAGGCGATGGGGTTCAAAAGGTCCATGGCTGCGCATATAATCGGCAGCCAGGTTTGCCTGGTGGCGGGCTTCGTCGAAGGATTTATCGGCGAGCATATCGCGAGGCCCTACCAGAATACCCTGGGCAAGCTGAAAACCGAGAGCTATCACCCTGGGAGGGCCATCGAATCGTGACGGGGTGCTGTCTTCCACGGAAACCGGCATGAGCGGGCCGTGGTGTGAGCCCCGCATCCAGCCTTCCACAAGAGTCGGGTGGGTGAAGGGTTCCAGGATTTCGCCTACCGCCGGGAAGGTACCCTGGGCGCGGACGACACAGACCGGGTCGTCCTTGCCCACATAGCGGCCGGCAATGAGGGACAGGCGCTGGGTGGAGGAGACGGCGGCTATATCCCCGCTATCCCGGTTATAGACGGCTTTTACCGCATAGCGTGACGGGGCGCCGATGAAGACCAGGAGGTCGTATAGCTCTTCCGGGGTATTGAAGGTGACCTTGGTGTGTTCCTTGACATCGTGGACTTCGAAGGAAAAGCCGCTGTGCATATTGGGAGAGATGACCAACCCGATGGTATTGAATGGGTCGGCGAACATCTTGTATAGCGGCAGGTTCCAGGCACCCGAGGATGTCTTGTCGGCCATGAAGATGATAATCGGCTCGGAGGTGCGTTCCTCAATCTCCATCTCAGCCACCCCCGGGCCCATACCCTTGACGTTGCCGGAGAAGGCATCGGACAAGAGGTCCTGCCCGGCGCCGTAAAGCTTAAGCTTCTTGGCTAGCTCCGTACAGCTGATAAAGGTATCCCAGGCCAGCTTGTGGATTTCCTTGTTATTAATACCGTGTTTATGGGTCATAATAAGCTGGGCATCATCGCCGCACTTGGTCACGTAGAAGTCAATAAGCAGGCCGCTAGCCTTGGCTTTCTTAAGGCTGTCACGTGCCAGGTTCAGGATATCCGGGTGGGACTCGGAGTGACCGACATAACCACCGATGTCTGCCTTTATTACGCTTAGTGTGATTTTCATATAATCCTCCTGTAGAATATTCGTTTAATAGTCAATCCCTCGGCGTGCTTTTATGCCTTTGCTATAGGGGTGCTTGACCATTAGCATCTCGGTAACCAGGTCTGCCATCTGCACCAGTTTCGGCTCGGCGTAGCGACCGGTAAGGATAAGCTCTACATTATGCGGTTTATCATTAATAAATCTAATTACTTCATCCAGGCTGACCAGCCCGTAATTTATAGCGATGTTGATTTCGTCCAGTACTATCAGGTCATGGTTGCCGTTGAGCATAGCCTCTCTGGCGGCGGCTAAGGCGGATTTGGCCAGTTCCTTGTCCTCCGCTTTGATGTTTTCCTTGTCTATCCAGTCCCTGTGCCGGCAACTGGTTATGGTAATATCGGGCAGTCGGGACAGGGCATTGACTTCGCCGCAGGGGTATTTATCACCCTTGGCGAAAAAGACGATAAATACCCTCAGTCCATGGCCGGCGGCACGGACTGCCGTGCCTATTGCGGCTGTAGTCTTACCCTTGCCGTCGCCGGTGAAGATAGAGACCAGCCCTTTATCGCCGGGCTGTGGTCGTGAATGGTCATAAGATGGCTTCTCTGACAACTAAAGGCTCCCTAACGAAGAAGCTGAATGATATCTCGTGTAGCGTTACAGTTTAACAACCAGCCTCGGCCGTGTCAAGAACAGCCGGTTGGTGCCTGGCACGCCTGCCCTTGCAATTATTTGGCTATATCGTTTAGAATATCGTTTAAACTATGAAGATTGTGCGTTTTGCTGTTGACGGCACAGTGGGATATGGCCTTTTAAAGGACGAGTCCATCCAGGCAATAGAGGGCAAGCCTTTCAGACAGCTCAAACTGACCGACCGGCACTACCAGCGCAATCAGGTTAAACTGCTGGCACCGTGCGAGCCATCCAAGATAATAGCCATGGGCCTCAACTATCACTCCCATGCCAGCGAGCTAGACCTGCCCATGCCTAATTCTCCCCTGACCTTCCTCAAGCCGTCGACGGCGGTGATAGGGCCCGGGGATAATATAGTCTATCCTTCGGCTTCCCACAGGGTCGACTACGAAGGCGAGCTGGCGGTGGTGATAAAGAAGCCGGTATGGCGGGTGGAAGCCAAGGACGCGCTGGACTATGTCTTCGGTTATGCCTGCTTCAACGATGTCACCGCCCGTGACCTCCAGAATCATGACGGGCAGTGGACCCGAGCCAAGGGTTTTGATACCTTCGCCGCCATAGGCCCTTGGATAGAAACTGAGCTTGACCCGGGCAATGTAGCGCTGGAGACCTATCTCAACGGCAAGCTAAAACAGCAGGGGAACACCAGTGACCTCATCTATTCCATACCGGAGATAATAAACTTCATCTCCAACGTGATGACCCTACTGCCGGGGGATATCATCGCTACCGGCACCCCCAGCGGCATCGGCCCCATGTACCCCGGCGATACTGTCGAGGTGAGGATACCGCCGGTAGGGACACTGCGTAACTTCGTCGTTGCCGACGGCGTCTAACCTCACAACGGGACGGGGACTGGCAGGCTATTGAGCCTTCTCGCTACCAGCCTTGAAGTATTCCGATACCTCGGACTTGGTGAGGTATATGATAACCAGTATGCCGATTATGGTGCCGATAGGGAACGAGAACAGGCCCAGCGCCGCATGAACAATGCTCAGGACTCGCCCCCACTCCTGCCCTCTTAGAATACCTATACCGCCGGTGATGGCGATTCCTATAAAGACCAGCAGTACCAGGATAGCTATGCTGAGGCCGAAGATGACGCCGGTGAGAGCTGGACCCCAGAGCGGGCCGACGGCGTCGGGGAAGACGAAGACGGCGATGGCGCAGATGCCGACCAGGGCGAAGAAGGCGGTTATGAACTGCCAGATGGCTATCAGTATGAGAAGGTCGGGTCTTTTCACCTTTCTTACCTCCTGTAATGCGTTGGCTTCTATTCTAGGAGCAGGCTTTTCCGATGTCAATAACGGGAGACGGTTGGGTTTGCCTCCATCTCCGCATTCCTTCGGTGGGGGCATAATGAGGCAAAGCGGGGATAAATTTACATAATGTAAGGGAGCTATACTTATACTGTGCAGGTTGTATAGCTCCCTTAACGAGGAAGGAGGCTTCTGTTAACTATCTGGTTGCTATTATTTCCCGGTCTATTTTGTATGCCTCTTGACCGATATCAATGCCCAGTTGTTGCAGCATTTTTATTATGTCCAGGGTTCTATTTTTGTTCTTGGACAGGAAGTCAAAGAGGGTACTCATGCCCTGTGCCGTAAGGTGGTACCCTTTGGGCTTGGTCTCCGTCAGGAAGCCGCGTTTAACCAGCGATTTGCATAGATAGCCGATGTATTCGCCGGTAACATCAAGCGGGCGGCAAAGCAGCTTTTTATCGGGGTCTCTGGCGACGGCGATAGCCATCAGGATTATCATTTCACTGGGGAACATAATCAAACCCACTGCCTTAAAAGTGACATTAGTCCAAAAATAGCACAATAAAAGCATATTGTCAATAGGTATTTGGATTAATTATTGCTCCCTTTATCCCACTTCATTGAGGGCGGTGGGTGGGAATAGATAATTGGGAATAGATAATAAAGGTAAGGTTTATATCTCGCATCCATCTCACCCCTCGTAGAGTCTTCGACATTAGTTCCCCTCTCCTGTCAGGAGAGGGGGAGATTTTTTAGAAGGGGCTGCCACCCCTTAGACCTCGCTTTGTGGGTAGGGCAGGATAGAGCCGCATAAGGGAATACAATTGTGAAAAGGAGAGGAAAAGCACCTTTTAACCCTCCAAATATAGGGAAAAGCATTCTTTTAATCTATGCCCTCTTATTCTATAAAAGATTATTCAAAAGTATAAATAAGCCTATAAATATATTGACATGCCATATATGCAGTGATATAATGGCCAGAAGTTTGCATGCGCACATAATATGTACATAACCGTACATATACAGATATTATCTTCCTTTAAGTGGTAACTAGGTAAGGTGATTGTCAAGGTTTGATTAATATGCGGAAACCTGGAAACAACGGAGATAAAAACACTACAACCATAGGTATCTGGAAAAGCACCAAAGATAAGCTGGACAGAAATAAAGCTCCAGGTCAATGCTATAACGGCTTTATCTGCCAGCTTATTGATTTTTGGGAAGGGGCTGGGAAAGAAAGAATATCTAGTAGTGTAGGCTCTGCCGGGGGAAACCAGGGTGCTGAGGTTCAACTGTCCCATCAGCTTAAATAAATGGTGATCTCAATCACTCCCGTGCGGGGAACCCTGGCTGTAATCGGTCTTAGCGACAAGGCCTGCAAAAGAGAGGCGGTGCTTAGGGATAAAAAAAGTGCAATTATAGTGCCGTACAGTTTTGTTGTATATGGTTAAAATTTATTATAAAGGAGCCGAAAATGGAAGAGGAAAAGGTCCAACCACCGGAGGAGGAAGAGGAAGAAGAAGAGGAATGTTAGGAAGATTAATATATTGATTTTGAAGGTGGGAGTGGAATTGTCTGACATAAAAAACACGAGAGAAGCAGCTTTACCAGAGGAACAACTCTGTTGAGGAAGTCAAAGAACTGCGAACTACCGGGCGGGACGGTGGACTACACGGGGACTGAACCGGTGAGCACCGAAGAGTGGGCTACCCTGGCGGCGTCCCGGAGCCGGGTCTACGGTTTCCTAGGGGCGGTGTACAACCGGTTGCCTGATGACCAATTCGCAAAAAGCCTGCCAAGTCCTGAAGTGGCAGGCTTTTTGTTGTCTTTGGCAGGGATAGAGGATCTGCCAAAAGATATGCGAGAAGGGGCTCGGATGATTGAGCGATTCATTCAAGCCTCCGAGGGAAAGCCGGTGGATGAGCTGCGAACCGAGCTGGCGGTGGAGCGCACCCGCCTCTTGCGGGGGGTGAAGCCCGGCTACAGCCCGCCACCGCCATATGAGTCGATATACTTGGACTTGGATCAGCAGCCGCTGATGCAGACCAGCGTAGCCGTAATGAGAGCCTATGCCGAAGCTAAAGCTGTCCTCCCGGAGGAGGTGCATGACCAGCCAGACTTCATCGGCTTTGAATTGGACTTCATGCGCCACCTCTGTTTGAAAGAAAGCGAAGCATGGAAGGGGAATGACCGGGACCAAGCGCTGAAATATCTGGAGAAGGAGGTTGGCTTCCTGAACGAACACATTACTCGGTGGGTGCCCCGCTTTTGTGATGTGATGGTCAAGGAAGCCCGGCTGGATTTCTACCGGGGTATCGCCCAGATGACGAAGGGCTTCGTACTGGACGAGGCCCAGAAGGTAGCGGAGTATCTGGAGTGGGCTGGCACTGCCCAAGTAAAATAACAGGAGGTGAAACAATATATATAGTAGTAACATGTTGTCATACTAACTAACGACAAAAGGAGGTGAAAGTAATGACAAAAAACACAGTGTTATATAAATTGACAAGGCGGACGTTTCTCAAGGCAACAGCGGTCACGGCAGCCTTGGTGGCTTTGGGCGATGAGTTGTTCGGCGGTCCAATGTCCACGCTGGTGGAGAGCGTCTCGGCAGCGCCGGTAACTGAGGATGTGTGGATTCCCACCGCCTGCAAGATGTGCGGAACAGGAGCAGGGAGAGGATGCGGCATCCTTGCACATCGGGTCAACGGTGTGGTGGTAGGGCTCAAGCCAGATCCGCGTTGTAAAACGGCCCGCGGAAGGTTGTGCTGTAGATCTCATGCGCTCATTCACAAGCTTTACAATCCCTACCGGGTCAGGACGCCGATGAAGCGCACCAATCCCGAAAAGGCAAAGTACAATGCCGAAACCGACCGCTGGGAGGGCGTGGATGCGGGATGGGTCGAGATTTCATGGGACGAGGCCCTGAACACGGTGGCGGCGAAACTGCGCGCCGTCAGGGAGAAGAATCCCGATTCCCTCCTGCATTTGAGAGGGCACGGCTCGTCGTCGAGCAGCTTTGGTCGAGACTTTTCCCGGTCGTTTGGGACGCACAATAATACCATATCCGGTGGAGGCGGAATGATCTGTGCCGCAGCTCGGCACCAGATAGCCTACATCTACAACGGGACGTCGGGTATGGGCAGCGGCGACCAAGACTATGTCATGTATCAGATATCTATGGGCAGGTCCGATGGTCGCAATAAGGCTAGCGTAGGTGACGTAGAAAACGAGTTTGACAAAAATATGAGAGGCTGCAAGACGGTCGTCGTCGACCCACGCTGCTGCGAAGAAGCGTCCAAGGCGTATGAATGGATCCCCATCAAACCGGCAACCGATGGCGCCCTGGGCAGGGCTTGGTGCAACGTGCTCCTGAATGAGCTGGGCATATATGACGAGGAGTTTATGAAGGAGCGCAGCAATGCTCCCTATCTCATCGGACCCGATGGATTCTACATGCGTTCCAAGACAGACCTGTACGAATCCCGCTCCCGAAACAAGGAGACCTTTGGCAAGCCTCTCATCTGGGACCCTGTAGACGGCGTGGCTAAGATTTTCGATGACGAAACCATTAAAGACTTCGCCCTGGAAGGCAACTACACGGTCGATGATGTGCAGTGCCAGCCGGCGTTTCAGCTCATGAAGGAGCACTATAAGCAGTTCACGCCGGAATGGGCAGAGAAGATTTGCGATGTGCCGGCGGCAACGATACGGCGAATTGCCAAGGAGTACGGCGAGGCGGCTCGCATCGGAAGCACCATAACTATTGATGGGCATGTCTTTCCCTATCGACCGGTGTGTATCAATGCTGGTCGCGGATGGCCAAGCTCCCGGCATGGCTTTGTCGATTGCGAGGTCTACGCTCACCTGAACGCCATCGTCGGTAACCAGGATGTGCCAGGTGGGATGCAAGGTGGCACTAGCAGGAGCGTGAAGCCGGAAGGGGACGGTGTGGTCGCGCCCGGGGGGAACATGCGGTATTCCTTTAAGTGGCCGCCTCACTATCAGGTGGATGCAGACATCTATCCAACTAACTACAAGGCATACTGGGAGACCTGGAGAAGGGTTCTGGATCCCGAGAAATACCACATGACCTATCTGGCAGAGGTGCTGATCATAAACGGTGGCAACCCAACCCAGACGATGGCAAGCCTGGACGAGGTAGTACAAGGCATAGCCAAGATCCCCTTCAGCGCCTGCGTCGCCTATCACTTCGACCAGCAGGCAGAGTTGTGCGACATCCTCTTTGCCGACGCTGGGTGGGCAGAGGAGCTGGGACTCATTGGTAGAACTAATGCAAAGCTGCGGCAGCCCTTGCTGGAAAAACCCCAGTATAACACGAGGTTTCCAGAAGACGTTTACCTGGATCTCGCAGACAGGGTTGGCTTCCTGCCGGAGTTCCTGGAGCGGCTGGGACCCACCGAGGGTGATTACGCTCTGGACGTGGACAAGAAGTACACCTGGGAAGAGATCCTTGACAGGCAGTTGCGTACCAAGTATGGCGGCGAATATGGCCTGGAGTGGTTCAAGCGCAACGGCGTGGAACCATCAGCCGCCCCAACCCCAGCGAAGGAAGAATACCCATACTACTTCTACCCCAACAGGAAGACCCGATACCCGATCTACTTCGAGTATATTAAGTGGGCGGGTGAGAAGCTGAAGTCCGACATGGATGCTCTCGGGATAACTCATCCGCACCCCGGTGCCTATGTGGACTTCTTAGCGCTTCCCGACTGGTTGCCAGGGCCCGTGCTGGAGGCACCTGCCGAGTACGACATGATAGCCAGCAACTGGAAGAGCGCTACCCATACCATGGGGTTTACGCAGGACAACCCCTATCTTATGGAGGTCTCTGCGTTGCACGACCCCTATCTCACTGTGATCCAGATAAACCGAGCCACCGGTGAGAAGAAAGGGTTCAAAGATGGCGACATCATCTGGGTCGAGTCGTACAACTCAGGGAAGCGCCAGCGAGGTCCGGTTAGGCTGTCGGAGTGCATTCATCCCGACAGCGTCATGTTCGGCATGACGGCTGACCAATGGTCCCGCAACATGAACCCTGACGCGCAGGAAGGAATGATATTCAACCAGCTGATCTCGACGGACTACAAGTGGATAGATCCCGTCTCGGGTGGAATAGAAGTTCACGCTGCGGTCAAGGTCTACAAGGCCGAGGAGGTAGGATAAAATGGTTAGATACGGTATGGTAATAGACCTGAAGGAGTGTCTTGGGTGCCAAGCATGTACCATGGCCTGCAAGGTGGAGTATGGCACGCCGCGGGGTGTATTCTGGCACCGAGTGTTGCAAAAAGAGATTGGCAGATATCCCTCCGCCAGCCGGCAGTACCTGCCACTGCCGTGCATGCACTGCCGGAACGCCCCCTGCGTTCAGGTGTGCCCCACCGGCGCCAGCTACAAGCGGCCCGACGGCATCGTGGCCGTGGACTACGACAAATGTATGGGCTGCCGGTACTGTGAAATCGCCTGCCCCTATGGCGCCCGCACCTTCATGAAAGATATCAAGGGCTACTTCTCCGAGTTTGGCTTCACTCCTTACGAGGAGGTGATGTTCAAGAAGCACCAGAAGGGGGTGGTAGAGAAGTGCCACTTCTGCATGGAGTGGGTGGAGAAGGGGGAGGAGCCGCGCTGCGTCCTCACCTGCCCCGCCCATGCCCGCTACTTCGGCGACCTGGACGACCCCACCAGCGAGGTATCCAGGTTGATTGCCAACAAGCACGGCTATCAGCTCCTGCCCGAGCTGGGCACCGAACCGTCGGTATACTATCTGCCGGATAAGCCGGCATAAGGAGGTAAAATAAATAATGGGATTACAAGATGTTTGGGGACCACCGATTGCTTGGTATCTATTCCTGGCCGGCGTTGGTGCTGGTGCCTACCTGGTGGGTGTGGTGGCAGACTATCTGGGTGAGCGCTATCGGCCGCTGGTCAAGCCGGGGATATACCTGGGAGCGCCTCTGGTGGCCATCGGCTCGATCCTGCTGCTGTTTGACCTGGGCTCGCCGCTGCGCTTCTTTCTAGGATTCCTGCAGCCCCAGAGCTCAATGCTTTCAGTAGGAATCATCATAATCAGCGTGTTTATCATACTGGGCTCCATCCACATCGCAACCCTGATCTTCCCCAAGATGAATATAAGCCAGCGGACCCTGCGCTGGCTTGGGGGGATCAACGGGCTGTTTGCTTTGGGGACGGCCATCTACACTGGCCTGCTGCTGGGGGTGGTAAAGGCGGTGCCCTTCTGGAACATGCCCCTGCTACCCCCGCTCTTCCTGGTCTCAGCCCTGTCCACGGGCATAGGAGCGGTGCTGCTGGTGGTCGGCTTGCGACGCTGGGTAAAGCCAGCGGCGGTTGAGGCTGAGGGTGATAAGGTGACGGAATCGGTCCACGCCCTGGGCCGCATTGACACTCCGATCATCGTGACCGAACTGTTGATGCTGTTTTTCCTGATATTCATCATGATCGCATCGCAGACCACGGGGGCTGAGTCGGCTCGCTACCTGGTGGCAGGAGGCTATGCCACTGCCTTCTGGCTGGGCGTCGTGGTGATCGGGCTGCTCCTGCCGTTTACCCTGGAGTCCTGGTCTATGACGCGAGGGCGTGGGATGAGCCTGGCGCGGCTATCGGACCTGGGGATAGTAACGGGGTTGTGCCTGCTGGTGGGGGGCTTGATCCTCCGCTACGCTGTGGTAGCTGCCGGAGCCAACGTCTCTTTGACTCTATAGGTCGGGAGTGAGAGCTCTTGTTGGGTGGTCCTTCTCTGAAGGTGCTCCCTAGCAGGAGCTCTCTCCCCGCAGAGCGGTATCAGGCGAGCTATAAAATGCTCGAGAAAGATAAAGGCGAGAAGAAGATCAACTCTGGTGAGCTTTTTAAGTGGTATAGGTGTATGTAAGTCGAGGAGGCGCTGAGGTGCAGGTGGATGAAACTTGATTATAATTGATTGGCGCCACCTACTGTTTCAGCCTAGAGAAAGGAGCTTTGAGGAGAATACTATTCCACGATAAGACCATTGAAACGGACGAAGACGGCTTCATCCAGGATTTCGATGCCTGGAACGAGGACCTGGCACAATATCTGGCAGATGCCGCTGGCATGGGACCGCTGATGTCGGACCACTGGAAGGTGCTCTATTATCTGCGCCAATACTATCGTGAGTATGAGCTGGCGCCCCCTATCCGCATGCTCTGTAAGAAGACATCATTCACGCTTAAGTACATCTATCGCCTCTTTCCGGCGGGTCCGGCTAGGGGCGCCTGCAAACTGGCTGGCTTGCCCAAGCCAACGGGATGTGTCTGAATTATGTATCATTTTTTAGATTGCCGTGCGTACTGGTCTGCACTGTGCTCCGGTTGCGCATGGTATCATTAGCACCTTTTAGCAACAGGGCTCACCTGTTATGATTGACAATTTGCGAGAGGAGGTATCAAATGCATTTGCCCCTTTTCGGAAAGAAGATTAAGGAGAAAAAAGAAAAGAAGTGGGCTATTATCCTGTTTGAGTTGGTACAGGATGGCATGGAGGGAGAGGAGGCCCTGAAGGCGGCTGGTTTTGAATGTCGCGCCGTGGGGCTGCCGCCGGAGTTGCGCACTGGCTGCGACTTGGCCCTGCTCATTGATGCCCAGCAACAAGTGGGGATTGAACGAGTGCTCTACGATTTGGAAATCCCCTTTATTGAGACCATCTTCCCCGAAATGATAGACCTGCGTCGCCTGTACCTCACAAAAGAAGTAGACTTTGGCCGCTGGATGATGGTCCGTTGTGGCAACGTGAAGATTACCTTCGATAAAGAGACACAGGTCATCGTCAACGTCTCCGGCGGGGCTGGCTCCGACGTGCCCAACATTACTCAAAACCTCATGGGTAAGAAGTTGGGTGAGGCGTCGCCACCCCGCGACTTCGGCTTCACCCTCTGTGCCTACAGCGCCGACCGGGCCTATCGGCGATGCCTAGAAATCGCACAGGGGGGCAACTAGCCTTGCTGGTACTGGTCGGAACCGTGCCCATCCCGGGGCTTCCCCTTATCCAGGGGCAGGTGAGCTATAACGATGCCTTGCGCATTGGCAGCGACCTGGAAATCCCCAGCACCCATCTGATGCACTGCACCACGGCCATGATGGCTACTGCCGCCGTGGCTTGCCAGACCCTGGGGGTT